>NZ_JBEPBI010000172.1:0-16880 GCF_040299045.1 Streptomyces sp. NPDC001027 | reverse complement strand
GCGTGTGTGGAGTTAAGAGGTGTCATCTTCCTAACTGCCCAAACCACCGGATCACCTTCCGCGGGGATCCGGCCCCCCATGGGCGCGGCCCCGGCGCCGGTTTCTCACCGGGCGCCGGGACCGCTTGGCGGGCCGGACCCTCCTCCTCGCTCCGCTCCTCCTGTCAGGCGTGCGTCAGCGCGTCGGCGACGCCTCCCGCCCAGGCCTGGATCGCGCCGAAGTCCCGGAAGTCGCCGCCCTTGCCGGAGCGGAGGATCATCCCGGCCACCCACCCCTTGGCGCCGTCCTCCAGGCATCCGCCGAAAGTGACGTGGTCCCGGACGTCCAGCCGGGTCATGGCCCGCTGCACGCCTCGCACCGGCGGGATGTCCCGCTCGGATGCGGAGGCGTCGAGCGGCCCGCTGCTGAAGAACCACACCGGACGCTCCGCGAGGAGGACGCGGTTGCGGCGGACGAACCGCCGTGCGTCCTTGTGCCAGCGCCCCGCGTAGAGCCCACCGCCGACCACGACGGCGTCGTAACGCGCCACGTTCGTCACCGATCGGGCAGGACGTGCCTCGACGGTCAGCCCGCTCTTTCTCAGGACGTCGGCGACGGCTTCGGCGATCTCCGCCGTGGATCCGTTCGTCGTTCCGTAGGTGACCAGCACGGTGTCGGTCATGGTGGTCCGCCTCCTTTCACAGCCGGCGCAGCCAGTCGTCGGCCACGCCGTGCACTGCCTGTGCCTGCTCCTCGGTACGCGGGCGTGCGTCGTCCAGTCGGCGGACGATGCAGCGCGCCTCCGGGCCCTCGAAGCGGCGGGAGGTGCGCAGCCCGAGGTCGGCGAAGAGCCGGAGCACCTCGTGGTTCTCGCTCAGGGCGTCGGCGGTGAAGGTGGTGATGCCCTCCGCGCGCGCCGCCGAGACCATGTGCTCGACGAGCAGGGTGCCCACGCCCCGGTGGTGCAGGCCGTCGGCGACGGCGACGGAGATCTCCGCGCCGCCCTTGTCCGCGCCGCCCCGCTCCCCGCCGGTGTCGTACTCGGCGAGGCCGATCACCCTGCCGTCCACCTCCGCCGGCAGGGCGCGGTACCCCGGGCAGGCCGGGGCGCAGGCCCGGTCGGCGGCCATGGCGGCCGAGCGCCGGCTCGCCGCGAAGAAGCGCAGGCGGAGGTTCTCCGGCGACATCCCTTCGTAGAACCCCTGGAGCTGTTCGTGGTCACCCGGCAGCACCGGCCGGATGCACACGGTGGTGCCGTCAGCGAGCAGGGCGTGCACCCTGGGTCGGTCGAGCAGGTCGTCCGTCATCGCGGGTCTCCTCCTTGGCTTTCGGCACTTCGATCATCCGGCGGAGCGGAGAAGCAGCCCATGGGCTGTACGGGGCCGCTCTGGGGCCGGTCGGCCCTCCTGTGGCCGCCGGCCGGCCCCGCTTCGGCCGTGACGACGAGCGATCGGGACGTGTCAGTCGTCCGCCGCCAACGCCGTCAGGTCCAGCAGAGGGTTGGTGTAGCCCCACTCGTTGTCGTACCAGCCGAAGACCTTGGCGAGGGCGCCGTTGGCCTGGGTCAGCGCGGGGTCGAAGGCACAGGACGAGGGGTCGCCGATGACGTCGCGGGAGACGATGGGGCCTTGGAGACGCGCAGGACGCCGTGGTCCGACCAGTGCAGGGCGGCCGGGTCACGTTCGACGGTGACGGAGCTGTCGTCGTGCTCGACGTCGCGTCCGATGCGGCCGCAGGTCGAGTCGTACTCCAGCAGGTGGGCCAAGGTGGCGGGTGGGGTGATGTCGTTGACGGCGACCACCTCGACGTCCTGGGTTCCTTCCTCGGCGCGGTCGAGGGCGGCACGCAGATGGGTGCGGCCGATACGGCCGAAGCCGTTGATGCCGACGCGTACGGTCACGGCGGTGCACTCCTTCCGACAGGGTGGTCAGGCGTGGGGGACTACGGCGACGGGGGCGCCGGAGTGGTGCAGGACGGCGTGCGTGACGTGCCCGATGTGGGCGCCGAGCGGGCTGCGGCGGATACGCCGACCCACGACGACGAGCGAGGCGCCGCGGGAGGCGTCCACGACGTGGACGGCCGCGCTGCCGTAACGGGAGTCCTCGACGACGTCCACGTCCGGGTACTTCTGCCGCCAGGGCCGCAGCACTTCCGCCAGAGCCTCGGCGTCGGCGAGCGCCAGTCCCTCGTGCAGGGCGGGGCTGACGGGTGTGCCGTACGCGTAGTACGTCGGTGGGTTCCAGCCGTGGACGACCCGCAGGGACGTCGCCCGGCGCCTGGCGGAGTCCAAGGCGAACTCGATCAGCGTCTCGTCGGGGTGCTCGACGTCGAGTCCGAGGACCACGGGCAGGAAGGGTGTCGCGGCGGAGGGGATGCCGGCCGGGTCCGGCTCGTGCTCGTCGGCGGCCCCTTCCAGCGCCCGGACCAGCACCACGGGGCGGTCCGCGTGGGCGACGGCGGACAGGCCCACGGAGCCGACCATGAAACCGCCGACTCGGCTGAGGCCACGCGAGCCCAGGACGAGCATCTCGGCGGTCTTCGCCGCCTCGGCGAGTACGTCACCGGGGGATCCGGACAGCTGCTCCACGATCACCTCGACGCCCGGGTGGCGCAGGCCGATGCCCTCGGCGGCTTCTCGGGGAATGCGCCCCCAGCCTTCGGCCGGGGGCTCCCCGCTCACGCTTCGCTCGGTCCAGTGCTGCCGGGTCGCCGCGCCCAGGAGAGGCGCCTGGGCCATCGGCTCCGGCGCCGGCTCCCACACATGGACGATCTTCAGCGGCAGCTCGCGCAGCTTCGCTTCCCGTGCCGCCCATTCCGCGGCGGCACGGCTCTCCCGTGAGCCGTCGAGACCTACGGTGATGGTGCGGAGCATGATCTCCACCTCCTGGGGCGAGGGTTCCGGTTCCAGCGTCGTCGTCGGGGGTTTCGTCGCGAAGGGGCCACTGGTCCCGGTGTGGGACCG
The DNA here is from genome assembly GCF_040299045.1 of Streptomyces sp. NPDC001027. NCBI lineage: Bacteria > Bacillati > Actinomycetota > Actinomycetes > Kitasatosporales > Streptomycetaceae > Streptomyces > Streptomyces sp. NPDC001027. The sequence goes on along the minus strand of NZ_JBEPBI010000172.1, from coordinate 13,939 downwards.
ACCGACCCGCTGTACGGCCCGGCGCGGTGGGACGGCTGACGGGCGCATCGCGGCGGCGGTGTCCTGTCCGGCATTTCCATGCTTGTCGTCGGTGATCGTCGCGGGGAGTGCCGGACAGCGCCCACGGCTGGGCCGCGCGGCCCGGGACGGAAGGCCGTGCGGCCCACTCCGTCAGCCGGCCGCGAGATCCGGGCGGATCAGAGCGCCCGAGCGGCCGTGCACGATCTTGTACGCGGCGTCCAGGGCCCCGATCGCGGCGAGCCCTCCGGTCCGCTCGACGAACCGGGCGGCCGCCTCGGCCTTGGGCCCCATCGAGCCGTCGGGGAAGCCTTTGCGGAAGTCGGCCGTGAGGTCCTCGGCGAGCAGGGCAGCCGTGAGGTCCTTGTCGACGACGGCTGGGTGGCGATGTGACGGCCGGGCAGGGCGTCGTGCAGGGTGCAGGCGAGCAGGGAGCCGTACGAGCCGAGGCGGTGATGGCGAACGGGCGGCGCACCGGTAGGCGGCCCACACTCGACGAGTGCCGGGAGACATTCGCCGCGGACCTGGGAGAGCTGCCCTCGGCCGGGCGCCTCCGCGCGGCAAGCGCCGGAACGAGCCCCGTCAGGGGCGCATCGGTCCGTACCGAGGTGAGGAGAAAAGCGATGCCGCATACGTGGGAATGGACGGTTCGTCTTGATCTGGCACGTTCGCATCCGCCGGACTGCAGCGCGCGGTCCCGTGACCGGTGAGTTCCGTGGTGCCGGTGTCCAGGATCAGATGTGTCTTCGTCCTCCCGGCGTCGTGAACGAGCGGGCGGCCCCGTGTGATCCGCCCGTGCGGGTGCCGGACGCACGTGGCACGTTGGATAGAGCACCATTCTGAGGAGGCTGACGTCATGCGAGCGCACCTCGGCGACCAACTCGTCATCGAACGCACCACGACCGGCGCCGCCAAGCGCGACGGCGAGATCGTCGGGCTCCATCACGAGGACGGAACGCCCCCTTACGACGTGCGCTGGTCGGACACGGACGAAGTGACGCTCGTGTTCCCAGGACCCGACGCGCACATCCACCATTTTGAACACGGACAGCCGGGTGGCGCTCAGGCGGACGCCGTGCCGCCCAGGACGCCCGGCCCCGGTGACATCGGCCGACGCGTAGCCGTCGAACGCCACAGGCAGCGGCTCAGCCGCGAGGAGACGGCCCACCGCGCCCGGATGTCCCCCGGATACCTGGAATACCTGGAGGAACGGCCTGCCGACCCGAGTGTGACCACCCTCATCAGGCTGGCCGACGCCCTGGGCACCACCGTCACCACGCTGCGCGGCGGAGGAATGGATCTGCCGCCCGGCCAAGGTCAGGCGCTGCGGCATCCTCAGTTGCGGGACATCGGTTCGGAGGAATGCCGCAGGTTGCTCTCCACCCACGGTGTGGGACACATCGCGGTGTCGGCGCGCGACGGCCACCCGGCAGTCGTGCCGGTCAACTACGACGTCGTGGACGACGCGATCGTCTTCCGGACCGCGCCCGAATCCACACCCGCCGCAGGCATCGGAACCGAGGTCGCCTTCGAGGTCGATCACATGGACGAGGCGCTGAGTCAGGGCTGGAGCGTCCTCGCCGTCGGTCCCGCGAGCGTCGTGACGGATCCTGACGCCGTGCGCAGGCTCACCGAACGCGCCCACACCACGCCCTGGCCGGGCGGTGCACGCGAGATGTGGGTATCGATCCGGCCCTCGCACCTCACAGGCCGCCGCATCGCTCCAGCCGATGGATGACCGGGCAGGCGCGGGCCGCTGAAGAGCGCTCCCGTCCCGACGGCTCTCGAAGGATGTTCCGATGAAACAGCCGGCGCCAACCGGGATCCGACGCGTGGGCGGGCACGGCGCTCCGCGACGTGGTGGTCGCGCCGTCCCTGCACAACGAGCAGCCCTGGCGCTTCCGTTGCCTCCGGTGCAACCGCGCTTTCGAGGCGTGTGCCGACTTCGACCGCGCCATGGCGCATTCCGACCCCGATACCCGCGGCCGTCATCTCGGTTGCGATACCGCCCTGCTGAACCTGAGGGCCGCCATCGCCCACGAGGATCGGCACCGGGAAACGACGAAGCGTCCCGTCACGGCCTGCCGCTGCGGCTCCTCCGTGCCTCGCTCTGGGAGCGTCACGAAAGAGTCCGGCCTTCGTGCAGCGCCGGTCGCCCCGCCGGAGAGGTCACTGCGCAGCACATCGTCGCCTCCTGCGCGGAACACGCCCAGCTTCACGACCCCTTCGCCGCCCGCGAGGCCGAAGCGCGGGGCTGCTCCCTGACCGCCGTAGGGGCCCGGCGCAGTCCGGTTCTGCCGGGCTCGCCTCCCGCAGAGTCCGTCCCGGGAGCCCCCGGTTCGCGGCAGTGTCGCTCACGCCTTGCTGCACCACTCCGCCTGCCCGGTCGGCGTCGTCCCTCAGCGGGTCTGAGGTTCGCCGTGGAAGCCCCGCTTCCACGAGTTCCGACTGAGGAGGGCGACGGATGACGGAGTGGACGTGGGAGTGGAACGGGTACGACCGCGGCGCCGAACGGCTGCGGGAATCGCTCTGCACACTCGGCAACGGCTACTTCGCCACCAGAGGTGCGGTGCCCGAGTGCCGGGCGGGCCTGGTGCACTACCCGGGAACCTACGCGGCCGGACTCTTCAACCGCCCGGAGTCGACCGTGGCGGGACGGCAGGTGGTGAACGAGGACCTGGTCAACCTGCCGAACTGGCTGCTCCTGCGCTTCCGTCTGCGCCTGTCCGAGGGAGAGTGGGGCCCGTGGTTCACCCCGCGTCCGCACACCCTCCTGGACCACCGGCAGACCCTCGATCCACGCTGCGCCACGCTCACCCGATTCTTCCGCCACCGGGAGGAGAGAGCGGGCGTGCTGGCTGTCGAGCAGACCCGTCTGGTGCACATGGGCGATCCTCATCTGGCCGCGCTGCGCACGGTCTTCACGGCCGAGGACTGGTCGGGAGAGGTCGAGATCGAGTCGTGCCTCGACGGCGAGGTGCTCAACGGCAACGTGCACCGTTACCGTGCCCTCAACCCCCACCAGCTGACCCAGGTGCGGACCGGGGCGCGCGAACCCCACACCGTCTGGCTGACCTGCCGGACCAGCACCTCCGACATCAGTGTGGCCATGGCAGCCCGGACGGTCGTCACCGACCGGCCTCCGAGGTCGTCGGAGCTCCGCCCGGCTCGCCGCCGTGCCGTGCACCGCATGGTGGTTCCGCTCGCTCCCGGGCAGCCCGTCACCGTGGAGAAGACCGTAGCCCTGCACACCTCACGCGACACGGCGATCAGCGATCCTCTCGGGGCGGCGGTGGGCCGGGTGTCCTCTGCGGCTGACTTCGCAGGGTTGCTGATATCCCACAGCGCGGCCTGGGAGCGATTGTGGCGGCGAGCGGAGATCCAGGTTCCCGGCAGGGCCGGCCGCGTCCTGCGCTTCCATCTCTTCCACGTCCTGCAGACGCTGTCGCCGCACACGGCGGAGCTGGACGTGGGCGTCCCCGCCCGGGGCCTGCACGGCGAGGCGTACCGGGGCCACGTGTTCTGGGACGAGCTGTTCGTCCTGCCCTACCTCAACCTGCACTTCCCGGAGGTCTCCAGGGCCCTGCTGAACTACCGGTACCGACGCCTCCCACAGGCCCTCGAAGCCGCCGCCGCGACCGGCCGGCGCGGGGCGATGTACCCCTGGCAGAGCGGCAGCGACGGCCGCGAGGAGACCCAGCAGTGGCATCTCAACCCCAGCTCTGGGCATTGGCTGCCGGATCACTCCCGGCTCCAGCACCACGTGGGCTCGGCGATCGCCTACAACGTGTGGCAGTACTGCGAGGCGACCGGCGACACCGAGTACCTGCACACCAGGGGTGCGGAGATGCTGCTGCAGATCGCCCGCTTCTGGGCGGACCTCGCCGACTTCGACCCCGCCACGGAGCGCTTCCACATCCGCGGCGTCGTCGGCCCCGACGAGTACCACGACGTCTACCCGGGAGCCGACCTGCCGGGGCTGGAGGACAACGCGTACACCAACGTCACCGCTGCCTGGGTACTCGGCCGTGCTCTGGACCTCCTGCGGCGCCTTCCCGTCTCGCGCCGGGAGGAGCTGCGCGATCGCATCCGCCTGGACGACGACGAACCGTCCAAGTGGGAGGAGGTCTCCCGACGGTTGTGGGTGCCGTTCCACCGTGGCGTCATCAGCCAGTTCGAAGGCTACGACGATCTGGCCGAGCTGGACTGGGACGCCTACCGAGCGCGCTACGGCCGCATCCGGCGGCTCGACCGGATCCTGGAAGCCGAGGGCGACACCGTCAACCGCTACAAGGCGTCCAAACAGGCCGACGCCCTCATGCTCGGCTACCTCTTCTCACCCGGCGAGCTGCGACAGCTGTTCGAGCGCCTCGGCTACGACCTGGACGACGACATCTGGTGCGCGACCGTCGACTACTACCTGCGCCGCACCAGCCACGGCTCCACGCTCAGCGGCCTCGTCCACGGCCTGGTCCTCGCCAGGGCCAGACGGGCCGAGGCGTGGCACTACGTGCAGGAGGCCCTGGAGGCCGACATCGCCGACATCCAGGGCGGCACGACCGGTGAGGGCATCCATCTCGGGGCGATGGCCGGGACCCTCGACCTGGTCCAGCGCGGGCTGACGGGACTGGAGACACGCGAGGATGCCCTGTGGCTGGACCCTGTGCCTCTTCCCGCACTCTCCGAGTACGGTTTCTCGCTGCGCTACCGCGGCCACTGGGGGGTGCGCGTACGGCGTCTGAGCGGGCAGCTGCAGATCGGCGTGCCCGACTCGGAGGAGTCGGCGATCCGTGTGATGCTGGCGGACCGGGCCGTGACCGTGGCGCCGGGGGAGACCTGCACGCTCGTTCTGAAGGCGGATGGTCCGAGCGAATGAGCGTGGCGTACCCGCATCCGCGCTCTCACGCGCCTCCCACGGCCTAGGCTCCAGGCGGGTCTCCGTTTCATGCCGAAGGGCCGTGGGAGACGCGGATGAAGTGGTTGGTCTCGCTGGTCGGAGCCGGTCTCGTCATGGTCACCCTGCGCGATCTGTTCCACACGCTCTGGCATCCCACGCGCCATGGCGGCCTCAGCCGCCTCGTGATGACAGCACTGTGGCGCCTCGCCCGGCGTTTCCGCGCGCCCGGCCGCGTGGTGGGGCTCGTCGGGCCGCTCGCCATGGTCACCGTCGTGAGCATGTGGGCCGTCACCGTCGTCCTGGGCTGGGCGATCGTCTACTGGCCCCACATGCCCGGGGCGTTCGCCTTCTCCCCCGGTTCTCGGGCAGCGCGGGAGCCGGCGCTGCTCGACTCCCTGTACCTGTCGCTCGTCACCGTGGCCACCCTGGGGCTGGGCGACATCGCACCCGCCGAGGGATGGCTCCGTCTGATCTCACCGCTCGAGGCCCTCATCGGTTTCGCCCTCCTGACGACCACCGTCTCCTGGGTGCTGGAGATCTATCCGGCGCTGACCCGCAGAAGGGTCCTCGCCGTCCGACTGGCTCTGCTGCGCGACGCCGGTCCGACGACCGAGCAGATCGACTGCACCGCGGGGGCGCTGCTGCTGGAGAGATTGGCCACCGAAGTCACACGCGTCCGCATCGACTTCACCCAGTACGCCGAGGCGTACTACTTCCACGACGGGGAGGATCACTCGTCGCTGGCGGCCATGGTCGGTTATGCCGCGGTGCTCGCCCAGCACGGGCAGGCGGCGGGACGACCCGAGGTGCGGCTGACGGGCACCCTGCTCGCAGGCGCGTTGAAGGACCTCGCCGCCATCCTCGACCAGCGTTTCCTCCACACGGGCGGCCCGCCGACGGAAGTGTTCGACGCATACGCCGCCGACCATGGCCGCGACGGCGCTCAGCAGTGAACGAGCCGGTGTGGCCCGCTGTGAAGCGGGGGTCGGGTACGGAGCCTCTGCCGCAGACCGACCCGGTGATCGCAGCGCCCTGTCCGGCCTCGGCCGTGTCGTCACGGACTTGTGCGATGCGCCCCGGAGCGGGGCGCGATCGTCGAGGTGAGCCAGCGGCGGGTCAGTCGCCGTCCCCGTCACCACCCGACGCCGTCCGGGAGAAGCCGTCGTGCCACGCGGCCTTCGCACCCGAGTCACCGATGCGGTAGACGTCCACGACGGCTCCCGCGGACACGACGAGCGACAGCACAGCGATCGCGACACGCAACGGTGCGGCGGACCGGCGAGTGCCGCGCGAGGCCCCGGACGCGACGGCGCGGCGGGCCGCCCACCAGACGACAACCGTCAGAACGAACAGGCCGCCGGCCCAGGGAAGCAGCCCGTCGCCCAGCTCGGCGTGCCGACGCACCAGCGCGTTACTGGGGACGTGTTCCTCCAGCCACTCCCCCGCCTCCGTGGCGAGCGGCACGCTCACCAGCGTGACCAGGGCGAACAGCGGCAGCACGATACCCATGCGCTGTGCCGCCCGTGGCCGGATCGCGCAGACCACGAGTGCCAGCGCGGTCAGGGGAACGAGCACGACGACGAAATGCACGAGCAATATGTGCGCGGGCAGGCCGTTGACCAGGCTCATGGGAAGGCTCCTCCAGCAGGTTGGCAGACCGTCTGTTGATCAGGCGCGTCACCCTGGCACAGGAAGTTCTCAACTTCCTCTGAGGTCCAGCACGCTCGGCGCCGGCGGTCGGTGACGGCGATGCGCAGCCTCGTCCCCCGCGCTGCGCATCAACGACGGTCCGGCGTGATGCGCTGCGGGAGTCGGCGCCGCGCCGTCAGACCCCTCACCGCCATCGAGTGCCACGCGGTCCCACGACAGGTTGTCCCGGGTCGTCGCCCCGGGGACGATGAGCCCGGGAACTCGCGTCCCGGCAGACGGTGTTCGCCCCGCCGAGGTGTACGGCGCCTGCAGGGACGCCGGAGGCGTGCGGAGGGCGATGTGGTGCAGTTGCGGCTGCTCGGACCGGTGGAACTCGTGGTGCGGGGGAACCTGGTGGAACTGGGACCGCCGCAGCGCCGTACCGTGCTGGCGGCGCTGGCGGTCGACGCGGGCAGGCCGGTCCAGGTCGACGTGCTGGCGGAGCGGGTCTGGGGAGCGGACCGGCCGGACGGCGCGCGACGCGCGCTGTACGCCCACGTCGCCCGGATCCGGCGCACATGCGAAGCGACTGGTGACGGCGCGGGTGAGGCGTTACGGATCGTGCGGCGCTCCGGCGGCTACCAGCTGGAAGCCGGCCCCGACCAGGTGGACCTGCACCGGTTCCGGCGGCTGACGGAACTCGCCCGGCAACGCGGGCAGGACCTCGGCGTACGGGCGTCGCTTCTGACCGACGCACTGGCGCTGTGGCGCGGCGAACCGCTGGCCGGACTGGAAGGGCAGTGGATCGCACGGGTGCGGGAGACATGGCGGCGGGAGCGGGTGGACGCCGCCGTCAGATGGGCGCAGGGCGAGTTGCGCGGCGGTGATCCGGACGCGGTCGTCGCGCCGCTCACCTCACTGCTCGAGGAACACCCTCTGGCGGAACCGCTGGCCGAGGCGCTGATGCGGGCCCTGCACGCCACGGGGGACAGCGCCGGAGCCCTGAAGTGCTTCGCCGCGATCGGGGAGCGGCTGGCCGAGGAACTCGGCACGGACCCCGGACAGCGCCTGAGGGAGGCCCACCAGGCCGTTCTGCGCGGGTTGCCGGCCGATGCGGCCGCCGTGACGAACCTCGACGTGGGGCCGGTCCGGATCCGTTCTGCCGTCGGTGTGATCCCCGCCCAACTGCCCATGGGCGTCGGCGGATTCACCGGCCGAGGCGAGGAACTCGCCCGGCTGCGGGACATCCTCGCCGTGGCCGGGCGGCAACCCACGGCCGTCGTGATCTCGGCCGTGTCGGGCACTGCGGGGGTGGGCAAGACCGCGCTGGCCGTGCACTGGGCCCGCCAGATGAGCGACGTCTTTCCCGACGGGCAGCTCTATGTGAACCTGCGGGGATTCGACGACGGCGGGGCGGTGACCCCCGCGCAGGCCCTCAGGGGCTTCCTCGACGCCCTCGGGGTGTCTCCGCAGAACATCCCGCGGGGCGTGGACGCACAGGCGGCGCTGTACCGCAGCCTGCTGGCCGGCCGCCGGGTCCTCATCCTGCTGGACAACGCCCGCGACGCCGGACAGGTACGCCCGCTGCTGCCCGGCGCGCCCGGCTGCCTGGCGCTGGTCACCAGCCGCAACCGGCTGACCGGGCTGGCGGTGGCCGAGGGGGCCAGCCTGCTGCCCCTCGACCTGCTCGACCCGGCAGAGGCGCGGGAACTGCTCGCGGTCCGGCTCGGCTCCGTCCGGGTGGCCGCCGAACCCGCGGCGGTCGACGAGATCGTCGTCCAGTGCGCGGGGCTTCCGCTCGCGCTCGCCGTGGTGGCCGCCCGCGCCGCGACCGAGCCGCGTCGGCCGCTCGCCGAACTCGCCGAAGAGCTGCGCACGGCCGACCGCCGTCTGGACCCACTGGACGGTGACGACCCGTCCGGCGGGGTGCGGGCCGTGTTCTCCTGGTCCTACCGGATGCTGAGCCCGAACGCCGCGCGGCTCTTTCGGATGTTGAGCCTTCACCCGGGGCCCGACGCCGCCCCGCCGGCCGTCGCGGCGCTGGCCGGTGTCACCGAGGAACGCGCCCGAGCCCTGCTGGCCGAGCTCACCGACGCGCACCTGCTCACCGAGCACCGACCGGGCCGCCACACCTTCCACGACCTGTTGCGAGCGTACGCCGCCGAGTGCACCGCGGCCGAGGACGACGACGCCGCCCGGCACACGGCGACCCTGCGGATGCTGGACCACTACCTGCACACCGCCTGGGCGGCGGACGCCCTGCTGACCCGGCGCCGTGACCCCCTGACCCTGGCGCCGCCGCTGCCGGGCGCCCAGCCCGGCCGGCCGGCCGACCACCGAGCGGCACTGGCATGGTTCACCGCTGAGCAACTCGTCCTGCTGTCCGCGGTCGAGCGGACGCCGGCCGGCTTCGACGCCCACACCTGGCAACTCGCCGCGACCCTCACCACCTTCCTCGAACGGCGCGGCGACTGGCAGGAGTTGGCGTCCGCCCACACCACCGCCCTGAGGGCGGCCCGCCTCGCGGACGACACGGCGGGCCGCGCCAACGCCCACCGCGGCCTCGGACTCGCCTGGGCCAGACTGGAGCGCACCGACCGGGCCGAGCACCACTACCTGCTCGCGCTCGGCCTCTTCGCCGAACTGGGCAACGAGGCGGGACAGGCCCGCATGCACCAGAACCTCGCGGCCGTCGCCTCGGCCGACGGCCGCTACCCGGAAGCACTCGACCACGCGCACCACACGCTCGAGCACTACCGTTGCGCGCACGACCGGGGCGGTCAGGCCATCGCGCTGAACCACATCGGCTGGTACCACACCAAGCTCGGAGACCATCGGCGGGCGCTCGCGTACTGCGAGCAGGCACTCGGTCTCGTCCAGGAGATCGGAGACCTCAGCGGCCAGGCCCACACCCTGGACAGCCTCGGTTACATCCACCGACACCTCGGGCGCCACGCGCGATCCGTCGCGTGTTACGGGCAGGCCCTCGAGCTGTTCCGCAAGACGGAGGACCGGCGCAGCGAGGCCATCGGTCACGCGTACCTGGGCGACACCCACGAGGACGCCGGTGACCTCGCGGCCGCGCGTCAGGCGTGGGCGCGTGCGGTGGAGATCTTCGACGACCTGGGCCTGCCCGACGCCGAGCCCCTGCGCGCCAGGCTGGCCCGCGGTCAGGACGGGGCGAAGCCCGGCCCCTCGTGAGGACAGGGGACCGGGCTTCGAACGGGCCGCCCGGGGTCGCAGCCCCGGTCGGGAGGGCGACAACCTATCGACAAGCTCTCGGCCCACACTCCGGACGCAGGCTGTGGGGCGGGGGCCGACCGGAGCCCCGGTGCCACGAGGAGGGGACACGAGTGGACGCGAGACAGCTGTGCGGGCCGTTGGTGTCGGATGTCGGCGGACGGAGCGTGCTGGAAGGCGCCTTCGCACTGCTGGAGGCGGTGGAGCGCGCCGGGGAGGCCGGACTGACCAGGCTGGCCTCGGAGAGCGGAATTCCCAAGACGACCGCGTACCGGTTGCTGGAGCAGTTGGTCGGCCTGGGCGCCGTGGAGCGGCGCGGTACGTGTTATCGAATGGGATCGCGGATCTTCCGGTTGGGACGCCAGTGGCAACCGCATCCCCGGCTCCGGTCCGCGGCGGCCGAGCCGGTACGCCGACTGGCGCGGGCCACCGGTGCGACCGCGGGGATCGCCGTGCTGCGCCGCGGTCAGACTCTCGTCGTGGACTGCACGCCGGCTGACGAGGGGGACGCGTGGGCGCCGCTGCTCGGCAGCGCGACCTGGCCCTGGCACACCGCGGCAGGCAAGGTGTTGACGGCCCGGACGCCGTCTGCGATCCCGCAGGACTCCCTCCCGGCCGCCTGGCCGCGGCAGGCGGCGGTGATCCGGGACCGCGGCGTGGCGTTCGACCGCGAGGAACTGGTGGACGGGGTGTGCTGCGCCGCGGTCCCCCTGTACGACCGGGGCCAGGTCCCGGTGGCTGCCCTGTTCGTCGTGACCGACCCCGCACACTGCCTCGAACGGCTCGCCGAGACCGCCCGGGACGTCGGCGGCGCCATCAGCAGGGCCCTGCGCAGCCCGCGACCGGACGGGCACGCCCCCGTCGCGCAGCACCGGTGGCACCGTGCGACGGGGTCTGACGCGAGCGTGGGGCTGCCGGTTCAGAAGAACCAGCGCTGAGCGATGTTTCCGTTGCACGACCAGACCATCACGGCGGCGCCCTTCTGGTCGTGCACCGTGTCGAGACACAGGCCGGAGTAGATGTTGACGATCTCACCGGTCGAGCGAAGCTCCCAGCTCTGCGCCTGGTTGTACGCGTAACAGCCCACCTGGGTCACCCGCGTCCCGGCGCCGCCACCGGCGAACAGGCACTTGCCCGCGCTCTTCGAGCGGATCGTCCACTGGCCCGGGACCGGGCCCTGGCCCCGGTCGGCGGCCACGAGGATGAACTTCTGCTCCGAGACGCCCGTGCAGTTCCACAGCTGCGCGCGGGCGCCCTCGGCGGCGTCCTCCGACTTGATGTCCAGACAGTACCGATGGGCCTCCGCGTTCTGCAGCTGCTCGTAGGTTCGGGTGTTCAGGGCGGACGCCGATGTCGCGGTGGCCCAGAGCACGGCCAGCGCCATGCAGACGACCACGACGAGAGTGCGCGGGCCTGTGCTCCGGCGGGAGTTCTTCATCGCTGATTCCTTGCGGTGTGAGGGATGCCGACAGGCCGATGGTGGTCCCGGGGCACCGCGGTGTCGCGTTCCGGTCCGGTCAGCGAACCGGACCCGCCCGACTCCGCCGAAGCCTTGCCTCGCGGCAGGGGCTCGGCCCGGCCCCGGCCCATCACGGGAGCACCCGTCGACAAGCCTGCGGAGGCGAAGAAAGGGAGAACCCCGCGGGCGGTCAGACCCTGCCGACGATCAGGCCCTGTCGGCGGTCAGACCTTGCTTGCGGTCAGACCCTGCAGCGCGGGGATCACGGCACGCAGGTCCTCTCCCTCGACGGAGGTGGTCGCGAGTGCGCTCACCTCCGACGGGGCGTTGAAGGCGATGGCGAGGCCCACCGAGCCGAAGAGCGGGCCGTCGGTCGGGCAGGCGCCCACGGCCGCGCAGTCGTGCGGCGCGACCCCGAGATCGTCGGCACGGCTCCGGGCGAACTCGACCTGGTCCGCGGGCGTGTACGGACAGCCGGCCTGGCCCGTGAACCTGCCGTTTCTCGCGTCCAGGCAGCGCCCCGAATAGGAGTGGAAACCGAACCGCTCGGCGAGGTGCGCGCCGATCGGGGTCCAGGTGAGGCTGGAGACGACCGGCACCAGGCCGTTGCTCCAGCACCACTGCGTGGTCTCCTCGATTCCGGGGATCATCGGCAGTCCCGCGAGCTGGGTGTGCAGTGCGTTCTCCGGGATCGCCGCCCAGCGCGCGGCGTCGGTCGCATAGGTTTCATGCACGCTCGAGGCCCCGCTCAGTCCGAGGCGTTCCTCGACGAGGCGGGACAGGCTGCTTCCCCTGACCAGGATGCAGTCCACTGAGAAAAACACGGCGGCTACGGCAGACATGAGTCTCCTTGGAGTATGCCACCGTGAGCGGACTCACAGCAGGCACATCCGCGATCATTCCTTCCCGTCTCAACGCGGGCCCACGATCCGGTGCTGACTTCATCCTCGGTTGCCCGGATATCGCCGTCGTATTCGACGAGTGGGCGGAGCCGGCCGTCATCCCGAGCACCCGAACCACCGTGCCGACGGCTCGTGCGCCCGCGGACTGTCGACTGCGGATTCCAGCACTAGGGATCTCCTGGACCGATCGCGGCAAACATGGGGACGGCCGTCACCGCACGGTCCCTCGCCGCCTCGTCCACCGGAGACCCCTGTCCATGAACCACACATCTCTCACCGTCGTCGTGTCGCTGGTGCTCCTGGTCTCGGCGCTCGGCAAGCTGCGACGACAGGAGTCCATCGTGGCCGCGATGCAGGCGGTGGGCGTGCCCCGCTCTTGGCTGCCCCGGCTGGCCTCGGTGGAGATCGCCGGGGCCTCGGGACTGCTCGCCGGGCTGGCCTACCCTCCCCTGGGGATCGCCGCCGGCGCAGGGGTGTTCCTGTACTTCTGCGGGGCCGTGGTCTTCCATCTCCGGGCGAACGACCGCAAGGGGCTCGTCGCGCCGAGCGTGCTCGCCGTGATGGCGCTGCTGGCCACGCTGCTGACCGTCCGGAACGCCTGACGTCGGCCCGTCTCTCGACCGGCGCCCGCCCCTCCCGAACAGGAATCCCGTGCTGCTCCCCGCCCTGCCCGAAGCCGCCTTCACGGCTCGTCTCCGAGGCCGCATACGTCCTGACCTTCCGTTGATCGTGACGGCGGCCGAGGCGGAGGCGGCGCACTTCGACGACAGCCTTCCCGTGCTGATCACCGGAATGGGGAAGGTGCGGGCTTCCGTGGAGCTCGCGTGGGCGCTGTCGTCCGCACGTCCGCGGGAGATCGTCAACCTCGGCACGGCCGGGTCGCTGAGCGGCTCGCTGAGCGGCGCCGTCGAGGTGTCCCGGGTCATCCAGCACGACCTGCGGGACGAGGTTCTCCACCGGCTCAGCGGGGTCTGCTACGGCCGTCCGCTGACCGTACGGGCCGAGCCCGGGCCGACACTGGCCACCGGTGACTGCTTCGTCGCCGACGGCCGCACCCGCACGCTGCTGGCCGAGCGGGCCGACCTGGTCGACATGGAGGGCTATGCGATCGCCTCCGTGGCCGAGCGGTTCGGGCTGCCGGTGCGGATCGTCAAGTACGTCAGCGACCAGGCCGACGAGTCCGCCGAGCGGGCCTGGCCCGAGGCGGCTGCGGCGGCCTCCGGCGTGCTGGCCGACTGGATGCGCCGGCACCTGGTCTGATCCGCAGGCAGCAGGCGCCGGAACCCGAACCGTCCGTTCTGTGCGGTGTCCCGTCGGGGGTGCCGCGGTACCCCAGGAGAATCATGCCTCGTCGCCTGTTCACTTCGGAGTCTGTGACCGAGGGTCACCCCGACAAGATCGCTGACCAGATCAGCGACACCGTCCTCGATGCCCTGCTGCGTGAGGACCCGGCCTCCCGGGTCGCCGTCGAGACCCTGATCACGACCGGTCTGGTGCACGTGGCCGGCGAGGTCACCACCAAGGCCTACGCGCCGATCCCCCAGCTGGTCCGCGACAAGATCCTCGAGATCGGCTACGACTCCTCCAAGAAGGGCTTCGACGGTGCCTCCTGCGGCGTCTCGGTGTCCATCGGCGCGCAGTCCGCGGACATCGCGCAGGGCGTCGACACCGCGTACGAGTCCCGGGTCGAGGGCGACGAGGACGAGCTGGACCGTCAGGGCGCGGGTGACCAGGGCCTGATGTTCGGCTACGCCTCCGACGAGACGCCGACGCTGATGCCGTTGCCGATCTTCC
>NZ_JBEPBI010000171.1:0-17104 GCF_040299045.1 Streptomyces sp. NPDC001027 | reverse complement strand
CACCTGGCTGACGCCAACCCCCCACACGCCAAAGCCCCTCGTATACCCCTAAAACACGCCACGCGGCCCTATCACCCCCCCCCCCCCACCGGCGCGGCGCGGCCGCCGCGGCGGCCGCTCGGCCCGCAACCCGGTCGGACGCGCCGGTTACGTCTTCGTCTCCGGCTACTTCCTCCTCCTGCTCGCCTTCGGCATCCTGCCCACCGGTTACGCGGTGTGGCTGGCGCTGTCCAACTCCCGCCACCAACTCGTCGGTATCGGCAACTTCACCCGGACGTTCACCGACTACCGCTTCGGGCCGGCCTTCCTCCACATCGGCCTGTACCTCGTGTTCTGGCTGGCCAGCCTGATGATCCTGGTGGTGCTGCTCTCCCTGATGCTGCACGGCCGCATGCGCAGGGCCTCCACCACCCTGAGGTTCCTGTTCTACCTGCCGGGCGCCCTCGCCGGGGTGGCGAGCGTCCTGCTCTTCCTGATCCTCCTCGACCCGGCCGCCAGTCCCGTCGGCTGGCTGCTCAAGGCCTTCGGATGGAACACCCTCGCCCAGGTCAACGCCCCCGGCCACCTGCCGGTGCTGTTCACCGTCATCGCCTTCTGGACCGGGGCCGGCGGCTGGATCGTGGTCATGTACGGCGCGCTCAACAGCATCCCGGACGAGATCCTGGAGGCCGCCCGCATCGACGGCGCCAGCACGCTCCAGATCGCCCTGCGCATCCAGATCCCCATGATCACCAAGTGGATCGCGTACATGCTGATCCTGGCCTTCGCGGCCGGCACCCAGCTCTTCGTCGAGCCACAACTGGTCTCCCTCGCCAGCTGGGGCATGATCCCCGACAGCTGGTCACCGAACCAGCTGTCCTACCAGTACGCCTTCCAGTCAGGCGACTTCAACGGCGCGGCGGCGCTCTCCGTCGACCTGCTCATCCTGGGCCTGGCCTGCGCGGTGCTCGTCGTCTTCCGTACCGGCCTGTTCGACAGGGACGAACGATGACCACGGCTTCCACGACCACAGCCCGCCGAACCCAGCCGCCCCGTACCGACGGCGCCCGCACCAGCCCGAGGAAGCCCATGCACCGGACGCGCCGCCCACGCTCACTGGCCGCCCGTGTGGCCTGGCTCATCGTCATGACCCTGGCCGTGCTGTTCTTCTGCGTGCCGGTGGTGTGGCTCCTGCTGGCCACGACCAAGACCGACGGCCAGATCGTGCGGGACAACCCGTTCTCCTTCGGGTCTTTCACCTCGATCGCCGACGCCTGGCACCATCTCTACGCCTTCCAGGAAGGCGCCATCCTCACCTGGCTGAAGAACTCGGCCCTCTACACGTTCGGTGCACTGGTCATCACGCTGGTGACATCGATCCCCGCCGGATACGCGCTGGCTCTCACCCAGTTCATCGGGCGCCGGATGCTGTTGACCGTCACCATGCTCGTGATGCTCATGCCGACGGCCGCGATGGTGCTTCCTCTGTACCTGGGGATGAACGCCGTGCACCTGGACGGCACGATCTGGTCGGTGATCCTGCCCTTCTCCTTCTTCCCGTTCGGGGTCTACCTCACCTACATCTACTTCTCCTCCAACGTCCCCGCCGACCTGCTGTCCGCCGCGCGGATCGACGGCTGCTCGGAGTGGCAGGTCTTCCGTCTCGTCGCGATGCCGCTGGCCAAGCCGGTGATCGCCCTGGTCGGGTTCTTCAACTTCGTCGGCAACTGGAACAACTTCTTCCTGCCGTTCGTGATGCTCCCCGACAGCTCGCAATATCCGGCGCAGGTGGGGCTGAACAACCTGCTCGCCGCCTCACCGCTGTTCAACACCTCCAGCGGCACCGGCAACCAGATCATGCGGCCCGAACTGGCCCTGGCCACCCTGGTCACCATCGTTCCCGTGCTGATCGTCTTCCTCTTCTCCCAGCGCGCCCTCGTGGCCGGCATGCTCGCCGGCGCCACCAAGGAGTGAGGAACAGATGACACGGGTTGCCCAGACGATCCGTCTGAGACCCGAAGACCGCGGGCTGTATCCGCGACCGCACTCCGCTGTCCGGCCGCACGTCGATGCAGCGCTACGGGCCGCGAACGTCCGCGACTGCAGCATCCTCCTGCGTGAGGACACGCCGTCCGCCTGCTTCGACCACCACGGCGGCGACTTCACGGCTGACATGGCCGCGATCCACACCGCCGCGACCACCCATGACCGCTGGAGACTCAGCGATCCGCGCCAGGAGGCCTGGGCCGATACCGGCACCGCTGGCAACTGGTCCGACCTGACCGAAATCCGGCATCTGCACCCATCGCAAGGAGACGCCCGGTGAAACTTCTACGAGTCGGCGCCCCCGGCGAGGAGCGTCCCGCAGTCCGCGCCGAGGATGGTCGGCTGCTCGACCTGTCCCAGGTGACCTCCGACATCGACGGCGCCTTCCTCGCTTCCGGTGGAGTCGACCGGGCCCGCGCGGCCGTCAAGGCGGGAGAACTGCCCGAACTGGACCCGGAAGGTCTACGCATCGGCGCCCCTCTCGCCCGCCCCGGCAAGATCGTCTGTGTCGGCCTGAACTACCGCGACCACGCCGCCGAGACCGGCGCGGCGATCCCCCCGCGGCCCGTGGTTTTCATGAAGGATCCCGGCACGGTGATCGGCCCGTACGACGAAGTGCTGATCCCCCGCGGCTCCGTGAAGACCGACTGGGAGGTCGAACTGGCGGTCGTCATCGGACAAAGAGCCCGCTACCTCGACGGACCCGAGGCCGCATGGGACGTGATCGCGGGGTACGCGATCAGCCATGACGTCTCGGAGCGGGAGTTCCAGCTGGAGTACTCCTCGCAGTGGGACCTGGGCAAGTCCTGCGAGACCTTCAACCCGCTCGGACCGTGGCTGGTGACCGCCGACGAAGTGGGCGATCCGCAGGACCTCGGCCTGCACCTGAGCGTCAACGGCGTGAAGCGACAGGAGGGGCACACCAGCGACATGATCTTCCCGGTTGGTCACATCGTGTCGTACCTGAGCCAGTACATGGTCCTGGAGCCGGGGGACGTGATCAACACCGGTACTCCGGCGGGTGTGGCTCTGGGTCTTCCCGGCACCCCTTATCTCCGCCCCGGCGACAGCGTCGAGCTCTCCGTCGACTGCCTCGGCGCCCAGCGCCAGACCTTCGGCCAAGCGTGAAAGGCACCCCTGTGAGCAGCTTGAGCGGCCTGTCAGGCCTGAAGGCAGTCGTCACCGGCGGCGCGTCCGGCATCGGGCTGGCCACGTCCCGGATGCTCGCCGAGCACGGCGCCACGGTGGCCGTCCTCGACCTCGACTCCTCCGTCGCCCCCGAGCCGCTGATCGCCATCAAGGCCGACCTCGGCGACGACGCCTCGGTACGCTCGGCCGTGGCGGAGGCCGCCGAACGGCTCGGTGGCCTGGACATCCTCGTCAACAACGCGGGCATCGGCGCCATCGGTACCGTCGAGGACAACCCCGACGAGGAGTGGCACCGCGTCCTCGACGTCAACGTGCTGGGGACGGTGCGCACCACCCGGGCCGCCCTCCCGTATCTGCGGCGCTCGTCGCACGCCGCGATCGTCAACACGTGCTCCATCGCGGCCACCGCGGGCCTTCCCCAGCGCGCCCTGTACTCCGCGAGCAAGGGGGCGGTGCAGTCGTTGACCCTCGCGATGGCCGCGGACCATGTTCGTGAGGCCATCCGCGTCAACTGCGTCAACCCCGGCACCGCCGACACACCCTGGGTGACCCGGCTCCTGGACGCAGCCGACGACCCGGAAGTGGAACGCGCCGCCCTCGACGCACGCCAGCCCCTGGGCCGACTGGTCACCGCGGACGAGGTGGCAGCGGCCGTGGTCTACCTGGCGAGCCCCGCCGCGGCGTCCGTCACCGGCATCGCCCTCGCCGTCGACGGTGGCGTGCAAGGGCTCCGGCTGCGCCCGGGGGCTGTCAGATGAGAACGACCACGCTCGGCACCACCGATGTCAGGGTCACCGAGCTGTCGTTCGGGGCCGCCGGCATCGGCAACCTCTTCCGCCCGGTCTCCGACGAGGCCGCGTCCGCCGCGGTGCAGGCTGCCTGGGACGCGGGCGTACGCACCTTCGACACCGCCCCTCACTACGGACTCGGGTTGTCCGAGCGCCGCCTGGGTGCCGCACTGCGCGGCCGGGACCGCGACGCCTACACCCTCTCCACCAAGGTCGGGCGGCTGCTCGAACCGCACCCGGAGGGTGGCGGCGGGGACGATCTCGCCCACGGTTTCGCCGTACCCGACACGCACCGCCGCGTATGGGACTTCAGCTCTGACGGAGTCCTGCGTTCCCTGGAAGCGAGTCTGGACCGCCTCGGCCTCGACCGTGTGGACATCGCTCTGCTGCACGACCCGGACCACCACGCCGAGCAGGCCCTCACCGAGGCGTACCCGGCGCTGGAACGGCTCCGCGGCGAAGGAGTCGTCAAGGCGATCGGCATCGGAATGAACCAGTGCGCGCTCCCCACCCGCTTCCTGCGCGAGACCGACATCGACGTCGTACTGCTCGCTGGCCGCTACACCCTCCTGGAGCAGGAGGGACTGGCGGAGGTACTGCCGGAGGCCGATGCCCGTGGCCGTAGTGTCATCGTCGGCGGGGTGTTCAACTCGGGTCTGCTCACCGACCCCAGCCCCGGGGCCATGTACGACTACGCGCCCACCCCGCCGCATGTACTGGACCGGGCGCTGCGCATGCAAGCGGTCGCCGACCGCCACGGCGTACCGCTGCGCGCAGCGGCTCTGCACTTCCCGCTCGGCCATCCGGCGGTCGCGAGCGTGCTGTCCGGCGCACGCTCCGCCACGGAGGTCCAGGACACGGTGGGCCAGATGCGGCGAACGGTACCGACCGCGCTCTGGGACGAACTACGTGCCGAGGAGCTGCTGCCCGCGGACGTCCCCGTCCCCGCCGCCGCACCGGAGTCGGGAGGGTGACCGCCATGGAGATGATCACCGCTGAGGGCATCATCGACGCACACCACCACGTGTGGGACCTCTCCGTCCGCGACCAGGACTGGATCACCGGACAGGAACTCGCCCTGCTGCGCCGCGACTTCCTGCTCGCCGATCTGGATTCCGCGGCCCGGGCCGCCGGCGTCACGGCGAGCGTCCTGGTCCAGACGATCGACGGGCCTCAGGAGACACCCGAGTTGCTGGCGCTGGCCCAGGGCAGCGACCTGGTGGCCGGCGTCGTGGGCTGGACCGACCTGACGTCCCCAGATGTCGCCCGTGCGCTCGCGGCGCTGCGAGAGAAGCCGGGAGGTGCTTACCTGGTGGGTATCCGCCACCAGGTACAAGGCGAATCCGACCCTCTCTGGCTGATGCGACCGGACGTGCTGCGGGGGCTCGCCGCGGTGGCCGAGGCGGGACTCGTGTACGACCTGGTCATCAGGCCCCACCAGCTCGCGGCCGCGTATGAGACCGCCCGCCTGCTTCCCGACCTCACGTTCGTACTCGATCACGCGGGCAAGCCCCCCATCGCCTCGGGCGCGCTGCGGCCGTGGGCGGACACGGTGCGCCTGCTGGCCGCACTGCCCAACACCGTCTGCAAGCTCTCCGGCATGGTGACCGAGGCCGACTGGGACCGGTGGAGCGTCGAGGACCTCCGGCCGTACGCGGGCACCGTGCTGGATGCCTTCGGTCCGCGGCGGCTGATGTTCGGCTCCGACTGGCCCGTCTGTCGACTGGCCGCCACCTACACCGACGTAATCGACGCAGCAAAGGAGTTGACGGCCGAACTCCATCTCACCGAACGCCGGGAGGTCTTCACCGGAACCGCACCGCGGACCTACGGCCTGACGGCCATCGGTTCCCCGGCCGTTCAGGAAGCACCATGCGCATAGCTCTCTTCATCACCTGCTTCAACGACATGATGTTCCCCCGCACCGGTCGCGCGGTGACCGAACTGCTGGAACGGCTCGGCCACACCGTGGAGTTCCCGCAGGCCCAGACCTGCTGCGGCCAGATGCACTTCAACACCGGCTACCGCCCCGAAACGCTGCCCATGGTGCGCCGCTTCGCAGAGGTCTTCGCGGGCTACGACGCCGTGGTCACCCCTTCCGGCTCGTGCGCGGGCATGGTGCGCGACCACCACCGCGTAGTGGCCGCCCAGTTGGGAGATCCCGTGCTCACTGAGGCGGTCGAACGGGTGGTGCCAACGGTGTACGAGCTGTCGGAACTTCTCGTCGACGTCCTCGACGTCACCGACGTGGGCGCCTACTTCCCGCACCGGGTCACCTACCACCCGACCTGCCACTCGCTGCGCATGCTGCGGGTCGGAGACCGGCCGCTCAGGCTGCTGCGCGCGGTGAAGGGCATCGACCTCGTCGAGCTGCCCGCCGCCGAGTCCTGCTGCGGCTTCGGGGGCACCTTCGCGCTGAAGAACGCGGATGTGTCCAACGCGATGCTGGTCGACAAGATGCGCCATGTCCTGGACACCGGCGCGGAGTACCTGTGCGCGGGCGACAACTCCTGCCTCACCCACATCGGCGGCGGCCTGTCCCGGCTGCGTACGGGCATCGGGACCCTGCACCTGGCCGAAATCCTGGCCTCCACGGAAGGGGATGCAGCATGAACGGCGCCGACAACGTCGTATGGCTGGGCACACCGGCCTTCCCCGAGGCCGCGCGCGCCGCGCTCGCCGACACCCGGCTGCGCGCGAACCTGCGCCGTGCCACCACAACCATCCGCGACAAGCGGCTGGCGGTCACCGCCGAGCTCGATGACTGGGAGGACCTGCGCGAGCGGGCGGCGGTCGTCAAGCGCCGCACCCTACGCCACCTCGATCAGCATCTGCTGCGGCTGGAGGAGGCGGTGGCCGCCGCCGGCGGCACGGTCCACTGGGCGTCGAATGCGGCCGAGGCGAACGCCATCGTGACGCGGCTGGTTCAGGCGACCGGCGAGAGCGAGGTCGTCAAGGTCAAGTCGATGGCGACCCAGGAGATCGGCCTCAACGAGGCGCTCGCGGACGCGGGCGTCCGCGCCTACGAGACCGATCTCGCCGAGCTCATCGTGCAGTTGGGTAAAGACCGGCCCTCACACATCCTCGTACCGGCCATCCACCGGGGCCGCTCCGAGATCCGGGAGATCTTCCTTCGGGAGATGAAGAACTGGGGCAGACCAGCCCCCGAAGGCCTCGGCGACGATCCACGCGAGCTCGCCGAAGCCGCCCGGCTGCATCTACGCGAGAAGTTCCTGCGGTGCAAGGTCGCCGTCTCCGGCGCCAACTTCGCGGCCGCCGACACTGGCACGGTGATGGTCGTGGAGTCGGAGGGCAACGGGCGGATGTGCCTGACCCTGCCGGACACCCTCATCACCGTCATGGGCATCGAGAAGGTCCTGCCCTCCTTCGCCGACCTGGACGTCTTCCTCCAACTGCTGCCACGGTCCTCGACCGGCGAGCGGATGAACCCGTACACCTCGCTGTGGACCGGCGTCACCGAAGGCGACGGCCCCAGGCACTTCCACCTGGTCCTGCTCGACAACGGCCGCACCGCCACCCTGGCCGACGAGGTGGGCCGGCAGGCCCTGTCCTGCATCCGCTGCTCGGCCTGCCTGAACGTCTGCCCGGTGTACGAGCGCACCGGCGGCCACGCCTACGGATCCGTGTACCCCGGACCGATCGGAGCCGTACTGACCCCGCAGCTCGTCGGAGTGGAGAACGCGGCCTCACTGCCCTTCGCCTCGACCCTGTGCGGCGCCTGCTACGACGCCTGCCCCGTGAAGATCAACATTCCGGAGGTGCTGGTCCATCTGCGGGCGAAGGCCGTGGAGGCCAAGCGGGGGGACCGGCTGCTGCCCACTCCCGAGACGCTCGCCATGAAGGCCGCAGGCGCGGTGCTGTCCTCCCCGAGGCGGCTGGCGGCGGTTCAGCGACTCGCCGCACTGGGTGCCCGGCTGGTGGCCCGCGACGGCCGGATCGGAGTGCTGCCCGGCCCGTTCGCCCGCTGGTCCGGCACCCGTGACACCCCCGCGCCGGCGCGCGAGTCCCTGCGCGCCTGGTGGCGACGGACGAGAGAAGCAGGCGGTACGACGACGGAAGGGGAGGGCCGATGAGCGGCCGCGACACCGTACTGGGCGACATCCGGAGCGCGCTGGTCGACGTGCCGGATGCCGAGGTTCCTGACGGCGACCCCGCCCCACACGATGCGCGTTCCCAGCAGGCTGGGCTGGACGTCGTCGAGCTGTTCGTCCAACGCGCCGCCGACTACCGCGCCACCGTCGTCCGGGTCCCGCCGTCCGACGCCGTCGCCGCCGTGGGCCGCGCGCTGGCCCGCACCGGAGCAAGGTCAGTTGTGCTGCCCCCGGGTTTCCCCGACGACCTCGTACCCGAAGGGCCCTGGTCCCGGTTGGAGGACGCTCCGCCGCTCACGGTCCGACAGCTCGACGCGGCGGACGCTGTGCTCACCACCGTCGCCGCAGCGATCGCCCTCACCGGCACCGTCGTCCTCGACAGCGGACCGGGACAGGGACGCCGTGTGCTGACCTTGCTCCCAGATCAACATGTCTGCGTGGTCCGGGCGAACCGGATCGTCGCTGATGTACCCGAGGCGTTGAGCCTGCTCCACCAGCGCCGGCCGCTGACCCTGATCTCCGGTCCCTCAGCCACCAGCGACATCGAACTGGACCGGGTAGAGGGCGTACACGGACCGCGAACGCTCGACCTCGTCGTGATCGCGGACGACTAGGGTCCGTCTTCAAAGATCATCGGGTGTTGGATCATGGAGGATCGCGGGCCGCGACGGGCCGGTGGGAGTGGCTGGCGTCACCGGAGAGGCGGCGCGCGGTCACGTACCCGTGGCGGGATAGCGCGGCAGCTGGGCCATCAGCCTGCACACCGGTAGGAATCCTTACCTCGAACGAGACGAAAGGCCCGCCAGAAAGCTGACGGACCCTCATACAAGATCGAGGTCAGTACTGAACGGGACGACCTCCGGACCAACCGAACCATCGATCGATCGCCACGTGGACCGTCACGAGCGGGTTGTCTCTGGCAGGGTAGTCCTTGCCGAGGAAGTGCCTTGAGAGTCGGTCGATGTCGGCGAGTCCCTCATCAGGCTTGATGGACACGACGTGCCCCTGGACAGATACATGCGTGCCGAAGTCGTCCGCTCCGAGCACGGTCAGCGACACGTGTCCGTTGTTCTGCAGGTGTTTCAGGCGGGCGCGGTCGGCGTTCATGCACAGCATGAGAAGTCCGTCGTCTTCGATGAGGTACCAGGTCGCCACCGATACGGGGCGGCCTTTCGCCGTGACCGTCGCCATGACGGCCGGGTTCGGCTTACGGAGAAAGGCCAGGGCGGCCTCGGGCAACGGAGCATCAGACATAGATCTATCCCTTCCATGAGACGGGTCCCGTGATGCGGGGCCTCCGTCGGATCACATCGCAGACCAACGGCACGCTGCCGTCACGCCGCCGCGCGTTCGACCGGCGGCCGGCGCCTCAGTTCCCGCTGGAGGACGGCCGGCGGCTGGTGGGCGACGTCGAGTGTTCCGGTGTCCGTGCCGGGCGGCACGATGGCGTCGATCCGGTCCAGGACGTCGTCCGGGAGCGTGACCTCGGTGCCTGCGAGCAGATCGTCCAGATGTGCCATGGACCGCGGTCCGAGGAGGGCGGAGGTCACGCCGGGGTGAGCGAGCACGAAGCCCACGGCCAGATGGGTCAGCGGCATGCCCGCCTCTTCGGCGAGCGGGATGAGCTGTTCGACGGCGTCGAGCCGCCGTTCGTCCTTGAGGTGTGCGAAGTCGTAGTTCGAGGAGCGGTGTGTCGCGGTCTGCCGGCCCTTGCGGTAGCGCCCGGTCAGCAGCCCGCCGGCGAGCGGCGACCAGACGAGGGTGCCCATGCCGAACTCCTGCGCCACCGGGAGCACCTCGCGTTCGATGCCCCGGTCGAGGATCGAGTACACCGGTTGCTCGGTACGTGGCCGGGAAAGGCCGCGCCGCTCGGCGGCCCAGTGGGCGCGGACGATGTCGGAGGCCGGCATGGCCGAGGTGCCGAAGATGCGGATCTTGCCGGCTCGCTGCAGGTCGGTGAGAGCCCCGAGCGTCTCCTCGATGTCGGTGTCGGGGTCCGGGCGGTGAATCTGGTAGATGTCCACATAGTCGGTCTTGAGGCGGCGCAGCGAGTCCTCCAATGCGCGCACCAGCCAGCGCCGGGACGCCCCCTGGTGGTTCGGGTCGTCGCTCATCGGCCTGCTGGCCTTGGTCGCGAGCACGACGTCCTCTCGCCGGCCCTTCAGCGCCCGGCCGACGATCTCCTCCGACTCGCCGTGCCCGTACGCGTCGGCCGTGTCGATGAGGTTGATGCCGGAGTCCAGCGCCCGGTGGATGATGCGGACGCAGTCGTCGTGGTCGGGATTGCCGATGGCTCCGAACATCATCGCGCCGAGAGCGTAAGGGCTCACCTTGATCCCGGTCTTGCCCAGGCCGCGGTAACGCATGTTCCCTCCTTTAGGTCCGTCTGCGAGCTTCTGCCACCAGTCTCCCGAAAGGCAGCCGGACGATGAATACTTGAGAATCCCGATTTTTTGAGCGAGAGTACGGATATGGCCACCGATCGACTCTCCGAAGCACTCGATCTGGTCGAGGTCCGCGGCGTCCTCACGGGCGGCATCGCGGCTCGCGGCGGATGGCGGCTGCGCGCACCGCTCTCCGACCCGGTCAAGTTCTTCGCGCTCGTCAGTGGTCGGGCCCGCCTGGCCACCGACGGGATCGACGAACCGGTCGACCTCGTGGCGGGTGACGTGGCGATCCTCACCGGCCGTTCCTGGGCCACGTTCGAAGCCGGCCCGGAACCCCGCCAGGAGGTGGAGCCGGAATCCGACTTCTCCACCGACCGCTTCGCGTCTGCGGACCGCGACGCCGACGACATCGTGATCGGCGGCAGTGTGGGTCTGAACGCGGCCGGAAGCACGCTCCTCCTCGAGTCGCTGCCGCCCCTGGCGCACATCAAATCGGCCGGTGCCGACGACCGGCTCCTCGCCGCGCTGCTGCGCCTGTTCGACGAGGCCACCGCGCAGCGGCCCGGCTCGGCCTTCGCGGTCCGCCAGTACGGTCAGCTCCTCCTGCTGGAAGTGCTGCGGTCCTACGCCGGCCAGGCCGCGCTGCCCTCAGGCTGGCTGCGGCTGCTCGTCGACGAGCGTCTGCGCCCCGCCCTCGACCTGCTCCACGGCCGCCCCGGACGCTCCTGGGGACTGGAGGAGTTGGCGCGGGCCGCCGCGATGTCCCGGACGACCTTCGCCGAGCGGTTCCGGGAGGCGGCCGGTGTGCCACCGCTGACCTACCTGGGACGGTGGCGCATGCTGCTCGCCCAGCGCGCGCTCCGGGACGGTGACACCCGCGTCGCGGCGCTCGCCGAGGAGTTGGGCTACGGCTCGGAGAGCGCCTTCAGCACGGCGTTCAAACGCGTCGTCGGCGAGTCACCGCTGCGCTACCGGACCCGCGCGCGACAGGACGGCACCGAGCGCGTGCGGACCGAGACGCCATGACGCCTCGGCCGCGTTCGGCTTCCGGCGGGGCCCGGCCGATGCGTGCGTCCGCTGGTTGGCTGCATGGGTGAGCACTGACCGATCCCCGATAACCTCATAGAGGCCCAGGATGCTGTCCAGCATCACCACCACAGGACCATCGGGATGGCGGTCGGCAAGGCTCCACCAACTCGTGGTGACCAGCGGCACTTTCACCTCGCGGTTCGGCGGCCACGCGGCCCGTACCTGCACGACATCGTCGGCAAGTTGGCCGGTTGCGCGTTCTTCTGCAACTTCACCGAGTTCCTGGAGGCATCGCCACGGCGGCAGGGGCACTGGCCTCGGGCAGCGTCAGAGCGGTATCCGTCAGACGGATATCGGCAGGATCCGGATCGGTGGTGCCGTCGTTGTATTCGCTCCACAGATGCGGATGTGAAAGTCCTGAACACCCACAGCGGCGCCTGAGCGGCCTTGTTTGCGGTGCTGGCACTGGATAACCCAGCGCTGGCCGACAGGGGCGACAGGGGCGACAGCCACGACGTCGGCTCCGTTGTCGCCTGCTCTCCCGACTCTGCCCGACATTGCGGCGAGCGCGGTGAAGACGATGCCGTCCGGGCCATGGCTGCCCTGGAGGTCGCCGGTGAAGAACTGCAGGCCGACGCTGCGCGCGCAGGGGCTCGGGATGCGTCAGCCGGCGAGGTTCTCCTCGACCCACTCGCGGAGGTCGGTCACGGGGATCGCGTGGCGTGCGTTGTAGGTGTCGTCCTTCGCCCACGCGACGCCGCGGCCCTGCGCGAAGACCGCCCGGTACTTCCGCGTCATGTTGTCCGGGTCGGCGGCCAGCTCGTCGAGCAGCGATGGAACCGTCCACACCTCACGGCGGAACGGACGCTTCAGCACGGTCTCGAGCGTCTCGGCCAGTTCGCCGTAGGTGATGGTGTCACCGGCGAGGTAGACGATCTCGTCGCGGATGCGAGGTTCGGCGAAGAGGATGTCCGCGGTGAGGACGCCGATGTCTTCGGGCGTCGTCACGGTGACCGCCGTCTCGAGACTTCCCAGCGCGTTGACGGTGTCGTTGGGCAGGTCCACCATGCCCGAGCCGGGCTCGAAGAGGTAGTTCATGAACATGCCGGTGGAGATGACGACCCACTCGGTCTGGTCCTGGGACCGGAGCAGGTCGCGGACGTCCAGCTGGGAGTCGAAGATGTCCTGCGGGCTTCCGCGGCCGATGACGTCGAAGTCGACGCCGAACTGCCACGGGAAGTACCGCGGGACCCTCGCCTGGAGGGCGGCTTGGGCGACCTTCATGGGGGTTTCGAGGCCGGCGGTGATGCCCGTGCACCCGATGACCGTGTCGTAGTCGGCGAAGAGGGAGGCGAGCTCGTCGACGGTGTTCTTCACGAGGTCGCCTTCGACGATCTTCACGCCCAGGTTCTCGATCTCAGCGACGTCGCGCTGCTTGTCGGGTGCCGTGGACGCGATGGCGCTGGGCCGCAGGAGCACGCTGACGGACGAGCCCTCCACGTCCTTCGCTCGTCGGACAACGTTGCGGATGACGGGCATGCCGAGCTCCCCGGCTCCGATGATGAGGATGTCCCGGGAGGTGGGGATCGAGCTGTCGTTGGTCATCTGAAGATCGCTCTCGTGTTCGTCTTTCCCCAGTGCGTTCTGGTCGCTGGGGTCTCGAGAGGCACCGTAAACTTTGACATCAGTGTCAAGGTCAAGTCGGCGACTGACGAGGAGGAGCGAGGGATGAAGATCAGCGAGGCCGCCCAAAAGGTAGGAGCCCCGGCTCGGATGCTCCGCTACTACGAGCAGCAGGGGCTCATCGAGTCGTCGCGGTCGTCCAACGGTTACCGCTCCTACTCCGAGGACCAGGTCGAGCACGCACGTCACGTCCGGGCGCTCATCGAGGCCGGCCTGTCGACAAGGATGATCAAGATCGTGCTGGACATCGAGGCTCCCTCGGCCCAGGAGGCAGGAGGCGCGTGCACCCAGCCCCTGGCAGAGGAGCTCGCTCGCGAGCTGCGCGTCGTCGAGAACAGGATCGTGTGCCTGGAGAAGAGCCGAGACGCGGTGATCGACTACCTCCGGCGAACGGGCCACGCAGACCTGCTGACCCCAGCGTGACTCGCAACCCCCAGGGCCCGAGGGCGGAGGGGCATGACCCCCGGCCTGTGGGCGACGTCGGCCTCAACGGCATCGACGCCGGCCGCCTCGCCAGCGCCCGTCGGGGCATCCGGACGGAGCCAGTGGCTGATGTCGACGGCCAGGACCAGGCGTCCTTCGGCGGCCTCGGCCCGGCGCAGGGTCTCCAGCGCGGGGCGGATCCGCCGGGTGAGCAGGGGCACGGAGGCGACGGGCAGCAGGGCGTGCAGGTCCAGCGCGGAGACCAGCAGGTCCGAGGCGGCGGCGAGCCGGCCGACCCGGCGGGCGGGACGACGGGCAGCAGGGTCCGTACGGCGCTGCGGCCGTGAGCAATCCGTCAGGCCCACGGTCCCCGCCGGGCGATGAGCATCACAACGAGCTGCTTGTGCGACACCGACTCGATGGTGCCTGACCAGCTGCCCAGCCTGCTCGTTCTCCACGGCGGTCTCCCTCATCAGACGTGTCTCCTTGGTCCTGATCCGTCATGGTCAGACACTCCCAGCCGCAGTATCCGGGCCGCGTTCTGCTTGAGGACCAGGGGCCTTACCTCGTCCTTGATCGGCAGTTCGGCGAAGTCGGCCAGCCAGCGGTCAGGGGTGAGGACGGGGAAGTCCGAGCCGAAGAGCACCTTGTGTTTGAGGAAGCTGTCAGCCGCTCGTACGAGTTGGGGCGGGAAGTACTTCGGTGACCAGCCCGACAGGTCGATGTAGACGTTGGCTTTGTGGGTGGCGATGGAGATTGCCGCGTCCTGCCAGGGGACTGAGGGGTGCGCCATGATGATGGTGAGGCCGGGGAAGTCGGCTGCCACGTCGTCGAGCAGCATGGGGTCGGAGTAGCGCAGTTTGATGCCGCGTCCGCCGGGCAGGCCTGCCCCGATGCCGGTCTGCCCGGTGTGGAAGAGGGCGGGGACGCCGAGTTCGGCGAGGGTTTCATACAGCGGGTAGTGGCGGATGTCGTTGGGCTGGAAGGCCTGAAGGCTGGGATGGAACTTGAAGCCGCGTACGCCGTGTTCGGTGACCAGGCGTCGGGCGTGTCGGATCGCGGCCTGTCCGGCGTGCGGGTCGACGGAGCCGAAGGGGATGAGGACGTCGGGGTGTGCGGCGGCCTGGTCGGCGATCTCCTCGCTGGACAGCGCCGGGTGGCCGGTCGCAGCGGTGGCGTCGACGGTGAACACGACTGCCGCCATGTGCCGGGCGCGGTAGTGGTCGGCGATGTGCGCGAGGGTGGGCGTGCGGTGTGCGGAGGACTTGAAGTAGGCCGCGGAGGCGTCCATGAGTTCGTCGTCGAGTGAGTAGCAGCCGTGGCTGTCCTGCTCGACGTGGACGTGCATGTCGATCGCGGCCAGGGCGGTGGCTTCCATGCGTTCTCTTCCCTGCGGGGCTCGTCGAATGGCCGGGGGTTCAGTGCGCGAGGCGCTGCGCCGCCAGTGCGGCGAAGGTGTCCAGCGACGCGGGGGCGGCCAGGGTGTCGCGGCCTGCTACCTCGGAGGGGGCGGCCCCAAGAAGAATTTTCTTGACCGGTACCTCGAGTTTCTTGCCGGTGCGGTTGCGGGGTACGAAGGGCACGGCGTGGATGGTGTCGGGCACATGGCGTGGGGAGAGGGCGTTGCGCAGCTGGGTGGTGATCAGCTTGCGCAGGGCGTCGTCGAGTTCCGCGCCGTCGCGCAGTGCGACGAACAGGAGGAGTTCTCCGGGGCCGCCGGCGGTGTCCTCGAGGTGGACGACCAGGCTGTCGTCGACTGCGGAGAGTTCTTCCATGACGCGGTAGAACTCCGCGGTGCCCAGACGAACCCCACCGCGGTTGAGGGTGGCGTCCGAGCGTCCTGCCACCGTGCAGCTGCCTGTCGCTGCCGCGAAGCGCACCCAGTCGCCATGGCGCCACACGCCCGGGTAGGCGTGGAAGTAGGTGTCCCGGTAGCGGGAGCCGTCGGTGTCGCCCCAGAAGCCGGTCGGCATGGAGGGCATGGGCTGGGTGATGACCAGTTCGGCGAGTTCGTCGGTGACCTCGTTGCCCTGTTCGTCGTAGGCGGTGGCGGCCACTCCCAGGCAGGGGCCGGAGATGGCTCCGGCCCACACTGGCTGCAGGGGGCTGCCCTGCAGGATGCCCGAGCACACATCCGTGCCGCCGCTGCCCACGTTGAGCAGCACGCGGGGGCCGAACTGTTCGTGCACCCAGCGGTAGCCCTCGGGTGGCAGTGGGCTTCCGGCGGCGCCGATCTGGCGCAGCCGGGACAGGTCGTGGTCCGCTGCCGGGGTCAGGCCCTGTTTGCGGCAGGCCATCAGGAATCCCGGGCTGGCACCCATGAGGGTGGCGCCGGTGTTCTCGGCGAGGCGCCACTGCCAGTCCAGGTCGGGATGGAGGGGGTTGCCGTCGATCAGCACGACAGAGGCGCCCACGAGCAGCCCGGAGACCAGTGAGTTCCACATCATCCAGGCCGTGGTGGTGAACCACAGGATGCGGTCGCCCGGGCGCAGATCCCAGCTCAGGGAGTGGTTTTTCAGGTGCTCCAGCAGGATGCCGCCGTGGGCGTGGACGATCGGCTTGGGTTGGCCCGTGGTGCCCGAAGAGAACAGCACCCACAGCGGGTGGGCGAAGGGGACCGCTTCGAAGCCGGGCTCGGCGTCCCCGGCGAGCAGGTCGTCCCAGGACACCGTGTCCGGGAGATGCCCGGGCCCGTACGGGACGTGGACGGTGTGGCGAAGGGTGGGCAGTGCGGCCCGGATGGCGGCGACCTCCTCGCGCCGGTCGATGTCCTTCTCCCCGTA
The DNA here is from genome assembly GCF_040299045.1 of Streptomyces sp. NPDC001027. Taxonomy (NCBI): domain Bacteria; kingdom Bacillati; phylum Actinomycetota; class Actinomycetes; order Kitasatosporales; family Streptomycetaceae; genus Streptomyces; species Streptomyces sp. NPDC001027. The sequence continues at coordinate 725 of NZ_JBEPBI010000171.1, read as the reverse complement.
GCGGTAGCCGGAGATGGTGAGCAGAACGGTGGGCTCGATCTGCGAGAACCGGTCGATGACGCCTCGGGCGCCGAACTCCGGCGCGCAGCTTGACCAGATGGCTCCCAGGCTGGCGGTGGCCAGGAAGGCCACGAGGGTCTCGGGGATGTTCGGCAGGTAGGCGACGACCCGGTCGCCCCGACGGACACCGAGCCGGCGCAGACCGGCCCTGGCGTGTGCGACCTGCTGGGCCAGTTCCTCCCAGGTCAGTTGGACCGGCCCGCGAGTCTGGGAACGGGCCAGTACCGCCAGATCACCGGGCATGTGTTCGCCTGGGCGCAGGGCGTGCTCGGCGTAGTTGAGGGTGGCGCCGGCAAACCATTCGGCGCCGGGCATGTCCCTACGGCCGAGCACTCGACCGTAGGGGGTGTGCGCGCGGACCTCGAAGTATTCCCAGATCGACGACCAGAAGCCTTCGAGGTCGGTGACGGACCAGCGGTGCAGGGCTCGGTAGTCGGTGAAGGCGAGGTTGCGGTGCTTGTCCAGCCAGGCGAGGTAGTCGCCGATCACGGTGGTGTGGCCGACGTCTGCGGCCGGGGCGCGCAGCATCTCCGGCTCGTTCATGTGGTGCTCCTTCGCGGATGTGGTTGGTCAGGCCGTTCACGGCCTGACCAACCCCCAGAAAAAGGACCCCCCCGGGCCGGCGGGGATAGGGAAAGCGGAGGGTGGGGTGAAAGTGTTGTGGG
>NZ_JBEPBI010000170.1:0-17129 GCF_040299045.1 Streptomyces sp. NPDC001027 | reverse complement strand
CGCGTCCCGCGCGGGGGCGGCAAGCCCCCCGCGTGGGCCACGGGCGCCGCGCTGGGGCCGCGCGTGGCGCGGCACGAGCCCCGCCGGGCGGCCGGCAGCGCGGCCGGCCGCCGGCACGGGCCGACCGGTACCGCCCGTGTCTCTACGGGGCGTCGCGCCAGGGAGCCCGGCGCACCTGGCGCGCCAGCCGTCTGCCGCGCCAGCCCGACACCCGGTCCGCGTACACCACGCCCTCCAGGTGGTCGCACTCGTGCTGCAGGCATCTGGCAAAGAATCCCGTGCCGTGGACCCGCAGCCGCTCCCCCGTCATCGTGCGGCCCTCGACCACGGCGTGGTCGTGGCGCTCCGTCCCCGCCTCCAGCCCGGGCAGGGACAGACACCCCTCGGGGCCGCGCAGGACCAGGCCGTCGGCCTCGACCATGCGCGGGTTCACCACATGGCCCACATGACGGACGTCCTCGTCGTCGGGGCAGTCGTAGACGAACACCCGCAGCGCCTCGCCGACCTGGTTGGCCGCCAGGCCGACGCCCTGGGCCGCGTACATCGTCGCGAACATGTCCTCGACGAGACGCGCGAGTTGGGGACCGAAGTCGGTGACGTCCTCGCAACGGGCGTGCAGGACGGGGTCGCCGAGCAGGGTGAGGGGCCGGACGCGCCCGCGGGCGCCCGGGATGGAGCCGTGTCGCATGGCGGCAAGGGTACGGTCCTTTCTGACACGCGCATGCCGCGCGCGACGTGAAGCGGTGCCGGGATTCGGGAGTGCGAATGGATCTCGATAGGCTGACCGCCTACCACGTTGCCGTACGGCAGAGGCGCGGCGCGTACGCAAGGAGGATCGAGAACTGATGGCAGGCAACTCGGACCCGCTCACGCCGCGGGCCAAGATCGCCGTGACCGCGGGCAAGGCGGTCGCGGCGGCGTCGCGCGCCGCGGGGCGCGGCAGCGGTTCGGTGATCGGCGGCCGGGTGGCGCTCAAACTCGACCCCGACCTCCTCGCCAGGCTCGCCCAGAACCTGGACGTGGTCCTCGTCTCGGCGACCAACGGCAAGACCACCACCACCCGGCTGATCGCCGAGGCGCTGCGCGCCGCCGGCCCGGTCGTGTCCAACGCGCTCGGCGCCAACATGCCGGCCGGCATCACCTCGGCCCTCGCGGGCGGCTCCGAGGCCCGCTACGGCGTCATCGAGGTCGACGAGAAGTACCTCGCGGGCGTCGCCCGGGACACCGCGCCCAAGTGCATCGCGCTGCTCAACCTCTCCCGCGACCAGCTGGACCGCGCAGCCGAGACCCGGATGCTCGCGGAGAACTGGCGTGAGGGGCTCGCCGGCTCCAAGGCCGTCGTGGTCGCCAACGCCGACGACCCGCTGGTGGTCTGGGCGGCCTCCTCCTCCCCCAACGTCGTCTGGGTCGCCGCCGGTCAGATGTGGAAGGACGACGCCTGGTCGTGCCCGTCCTGCGGCGGCGTCATGCAGCGGCCCGGCGACGACTGGTTCTGCGGCGAGTGCGGCTTCCGCCGTCCGACGCCGAGCTGGGCGCTCTCCGGCGACCACGTCATCGACCCGCACGGGTCGGCGTGGCCGATCCACCTCCAGCTGCCGGGCCGCGCCAACAAGGCCAACGCCGCCTCGTCGGCCGCCGTGGCGGCCGTCTTCGGCGTGCCCCCGCAGGTGGCGCTGGAGCGGATGTACGCGGTGCAGGCCGTCGCCGGGCGCTACGACGTCGTCCAGTTCCAGGGCCGCGACCTTCGGCTGCTGCTGGCGAAGAACCCGGCCGGCTGGCTCGAGACGTTCAGCCTGATCGACCCGCCGCCGACCCCGGTCATCCTCTCGGTGAACGCGCGCGGCGCCGACGGAACCGACACCTCCTGGCTGTGGGACGTCGACTACACGCGGCTGACCGGCCACCCGATCTTCGTCGTCGGCGACCGGAAGCTGGACCTCGCGGTGCGTCTCGAGGTCGCGAACCAGCACTTCCAGGTCTGCGAGAACCTCGACCAGGCCGTGCAGCAGGCGCCGCCCGGCCGGATCGAGGTCATCGCGAACTACACCGCGTTCCAGGACCTGCGCCGCCGCGTCGGCAACTGACTTCGAAGGACGTTTCCATGAGCGACAACCAACTGCGGCTGGTGTGGATCTACCCGGACCTGCTGAGCACCTACGGGGACCAGGGCAACGCCCTCGTCGTCGAGCGCCGCGCGCGCCAGCGCGGCCTCGACGTGGCCCGGCTCGACGTGCGCAGCGACCAGCCGATCCCGACCTCCGGCGACATCTACCTCATCGGCGGCGGCGAGGACCGGCCGCAGCGGCTCGCGGCGGAGCGGCTGCGGCGCGACGCGCACCTGTACCAGGCGGTGAACAACGGCGCGATCGTGTTCGCGGTCTGCGCCGGCTACCAGATCCTCGGCCACGAGTTCGTGAACGACCTCGGCCAGCGCGAGCCGGGTCTCGGCCTGCTGGACGTGACGACGACGCGCGGCGAGGGCGAGCGGTGCGTCGGCGACGTCCTCGGGGACATCGACCCGCGCCTCGGCCTGCCCCCGCTGACCGGTTTCGAGAACCACCAGGGCGTCACCCACCTCGGACCGACCGCCCGCCCGCTCGCCCGCGTCACGCTCGGCAAGGGCAACGGCACGGGCGACGGCACCGAGGGCGCGTACAACGACACCGTGTTCGGCACGTACATGCACGGTCCGGTGCTCGCGCGCAACCCGCTGATCGCGGACCTGCTGCTGAAGCTGGCGCTCGACGTGAACGCGCTGCCGCCGATCGACGACCGCTGGTACGAGGCGCTGCGCAGCGAGCGCATCGCCGCCGCCCAGCAGCCCGCGTGACCCGACAGCCCGCGTGACCTGTGTGTTCACCTGATCTTCAGGGCGCCGTCAGCAGCCCGTCTGACGGCGCGTCCGCACAGGTGAGCAGGTGCGTCCAGCAGGCGGACGCATGCTTCGGCCCCGCCCCCTCCTGCCGCTAGGGTGGCGGGGATTCGAGCCGGACAGTGTGGTCCGGACCAGGCCCACGTGGAGAAGGTTGTTTCGGGCTATGCGCATTGGTGTCCTCACGTCCGGCGGCGACTGCCCCGGCCTGAACGCCGTCATCCGGTCCGTCGTGCACCGCGCCGTCGTGGACCACGGCGACGAGGTCATCGGCTTCCGGGACGGCTGGAAGGGCCTCCTGGAGTGCGACTACCTCAAGCTCGACCTCGACGCGGTGGGCGGCATCCTCGCCCGCGGCGGCACCATCCTCGGTTCCTCGCGGGTCCAGCCCTCCCATCTGCGGGACGGCGTGGAGCGGGCCAGGGGCCATGTCCAGGACCTCGGGCTCGACGCGATCATCCCGATCGGCGGTGAGGGCACCCTCAAGGCGGCCCGGCTGATGTCCGACAGCGGGCTGCCCGTCGTCGGCGTGCCGAAGACCATCGACAACGACATCGCCGTCACCGACGTCACGTTCGGCTTCGACACGGCCGTCGGCGTCGCGACCGAGGCGCTGGACCGGCTGAAGACCACCGCCGAGTCGCACCAGCGGGTCCTGGTGGTCGAGGTCATGGGACGGCACACCGGCTGGATAGCGCTGCACTCCGGCATGGCGGCGGGCGCGCACGCCATCGTCGTGCCGGAACGGCCCTTCGACGTCGAGGAGCTGGCCCGCCGGGTCGGCGAACGGTTCGAGGCGGGCAAGCGGTTCGCGATCGTGGTGGCCGCGGAGGGCGCCAAGCCGGCTCCCGGCGGCATGGCCTTCGACGAGGGCGGCAAGGACGTCTACGGGCACGAGCGGTTCGCCGGCATCGCCCGGCAGCTCTCCATCGAGCTGGAGGCCCGGCTCGGCAAGGAGGCCCGGCCGGTCATCCTCGGGCATGTGCAGCGCGGCGGCACGCCGACCGCCTACGACCGGGTGCTGGCCACGCGGTTCGGCTGGCACGCGGTGGAGGCCGTGCACCGCGGCGAGTTCGGCCACATGACGGCCCTGCGCGGCACGGACATCGTGATGGTGCCGCTGGCGGAGGCCGTGGAGACGCTGAAGACGGTCCCCGACGAGCGGTACGCCGAGGCGGAGACCGTCCTGTAGGAGGGCCACGACTCCAGCCGCCCCCGGTGACGAAGATCGCCGGGGGCGGTTCTACTCTTGGGGCGGCAGGAAACGTACAACCCCCCACGAATCAGGAGCCGGCGCAATGGACCACGGCGGTCACGGCATGACGATGGATCTGCCGCCGTTCACGCTGGGACGGGGCCTTCAGTGGTCGGCGGACCCGTTCTTCCTCGTCGCCTGTCTCCTGGGGCTCGGACTGTACGGGTGGGGCGTGCTGCGGCTGCGGCGGCGCGGGGACGCGTGGCCGGTCGGGCGGACGGTGTCGTTCGCCGTCGGCGTGCTGACCGTCATGCTCGTGATGTGCACCGGCCTGAACGACTACGGCATGGTCATGTTCAGCGTGCACATGGTGCAGCACATGGTGATCAGCATGCTGTCGCCGATCCTGCTGCTGCTCGGCGCCCCCATGACGCTCGCGCTGCGCGCGCTGCCGGCCGCCGAGCGGGGGCGCAAGGGACCGCGTGAGCTGCTGCTGATGCTGCTGCACAGCCGCTACATGCGCGTCATCACGCACCCCGCGTTCACGATCCCGCTGTTCATCGCGAGCCTCTACGCCCTCTACTTCACCCCGCTGTTCGACTTCCTGATGGGCTCGAAGACCGGGCACGTCACGATGATGGTGCACTTCCTCGCCGTCGGCGTGGTGTTCTTCTGGCCGATCATCGGCGTGGATCCGGGTCCGAACCGGCCGGGATATCTGATGCGGATGCTGGAGCTGTTCGCGGGCATGCCGTTCCACGCGTTCTTCGGCATCGCGCTGATGATGGCCTCGCAGCCGATGGTGAAGACGTTCGAGAACCCGCCGGCCTCCCTCGGCATCGACGCGCTCGCCGACCAGAACGCGGCCGGCGGCATCGCCTGGGCGTTCAGCGAGATCCCGTCCGTGCTGGTGCTGATCGCGCTGCTCTTCCAGTGGTACGGCTCCGAGCAGCGCCAGGCCCGGCGCAAGGACCGGGCCGCCGACCGCGACGGGGACCGGGAGCTGGAGGCCTACAACGCCTATCTTGCGTCACTCGACGCACGCGGGCGCTGATCCCGGGGCACCATGGAGGGGGACCCGCCCGGCGGAGGGCGGCCCTGAGGAGGGTGTCGCGATGGCCGGTACCACGGACAGTTCCACGAAGACCATGGGCGTGCTCACCGTCGGCGGCCTGGTCGCGGTGACCGCCTACACGGTGGCGCTCGGCAGCAACGGCTGGCTGTGGTTCGGCTGGGTGGTGCTCGGGCTGATCACCCTCGCCCTGGTAGTGATGCGGACCGGCTGATCATGCGGGGCCGAGCCGGGCCGCCGAGTGCACGCCCGGCTGGTACTTCGGCAGCCGGGCGGTGATCTTCATACCCGCCCCGAGGGCCGTCTCGATGACCAGGCCGTGGTCGTCGCCGTAGACCTGGCGCAGCCGGTCGTCCACGTTGGACAGGCCGATGCCGCCGGAGGGGCCGACCTCGCCGGCCAGGATGCGGCGCAGCGCCCCCGGGTCCATGCCGGCGCCGTCGTCCTCGATGACGACGAGGGCCTCGGCGCCTGCGTCCTGCGCGGTGATCTGGATGTGACAGGTGCCGGACTTGCCCTCCAGACCGTGCTTGACGGCGTTCTCCACCAGCGGCTGGAGGCAGAGGAACGGCAGCGCCACCGGGAGCACCTCGGGGGCGATCTGCAGGGTGACGGCGAGGCGGTCGCCGAAGCGGGCCCGCACCAGCGCCAGATAGTGGTCGATGGCGTGCAGCTCGTCGGCGAGGGTGGTGAAGTCGCCGTGTCGGCGGAACGAGTAGCGGGTGAAGTCGGCGAACTCCAGCAGCAGTTCGCGGGCCCGCTCGGGGTCGGTGCGGACGAACGAGGCGATCACGGCGAGGGAGTTGAAGATGAAGTGCGGGGAGATCTGGGCGCGCAGGGCCTTCTCCGCCTCGATCAGCCGGGTGCGCGACTGGTCGAGGTCGGCCAGCTCCAGCTGGACGCTCACCCAGCGGGCCACCTCGCCGGCCGCCCGGACCAGCACGGCGGACTCGCGGGGCGCGCAGGCGACGAGCGCGCCGTGCACCCGGTCGTCGACGGTGAGCGGGGCGACCACGGCCCAGCGGACGGGGCAGTCGGCGTGCTCGCAGGTCAGGCGGAAGGCCTCGCCGCGACCGCTGTCCAGCGGACCGGCCAGCCGTTCCATGATCTCGGCGCGATGGTGGGATCCCACGCCGTCCCAGACCAGCACCTGTTCCTCGTCGGTCAGGCACAGGGCGTCCGTGCCGAGCAGGGTGCGCAGCCTGCGGGCCGACCTGCGGGCGGTCTCCTCGGTCAGTCCCGCCCTCAGCGGGGGCGCGGCGAGGGACGCGGTGTGCAGGGTCTGGAAGGTGGCGTGCTCGACGGGGGTGCCGAGGCCCCCGAGGCGCTCCGGCCGCCGGTCCGCCGCCCGAGCCAGAAGCCGGCGGCGAGGAACGGCAGGATGGCGATGCAGACGCCCGCCAGGAAGCCGCTCACGGCTTCGCCTCCGACGCCGGCGCGGTGCGCAGTTCCTCCGGCAGGTGGAAGCGGGCCAGGATGGCGGAGGCGCCGGACGGGACGCGGTTCGGGGTGGCCAGGGACACCAGGATCATGGTGAGGAAGCCGAGCGGCACGGACCACAGGGCGGGCCAGGCGAGCAGGGCGTGCGCCGGGCCCGCGCCGGGGAGTCCGGCCATCGTCGCGGCGACCGCGACGAACGCCGATCCGCCGCCGACCAGCATTCCGGCGGCCGCGCCGGGCGGCGTCAGCCGGCGCCACCAGATGCCGAGCACCAGCAGCGGGCAGAACGAGGACGCCGACACCGCGAAGGCCAGTCCCACGGCGTCGGCCACCGGCAGTCCGCCCACCAGCAGACTGGCGGCCAGCGGGACGGCCATGGCGAGTCCGGTGCCGAGCCGGAAGTGCCGGACGCCGCGGGTCGGCAGGACGTCCTGGGCGAGCACTCCGGCCACCGCCATCGTCAGTCCGGACGCGGTGGACAGGAACGCGGCGAAGGCGCCGCCGGCGACCAGCGCGCCCAGCAGCTCGCCGCCGAGGCCGCCGATCACCCGGTCCGGCAGCAGCAGGACGGCCGCGTCCGCGTCGCCGGTGAGGGCGAGTTCGGGCGTGTAGAGGCGGCCGAGGGCGCCGTAGACGGGCGGCAGGAGGTAGAACGCGCCGATCAGGGCGAGGACGGCGACCGTGGTGCGGCGGGCGGCGACGCCGTGCGGGCTGGTGTAGAAGCGCACGACGACGTGCGGCAGGCCCATGGTGCCGAGGAAGGTGGCGAGGATCAGCCCGTAGGTGGCGTACAGCGGCCGCTCCTCACGGCTGGTGGCGAGCGAGGTGGACATGCCGCCGCTGCTGCCGCGTTCGGCGGCGGGGACCGTGGCGCCTTCGGCGAAGGTGAGGCGGGCGCCCCGCTCGATGCGGTGGGTGCCGGCGGGCAGCCGGAGCAGCGCGTCCTCGTGCGGGCGGCCGTCGACCGTGCCGTCCACGGTCACGGTCAGGGGGCGGTCCAGCTTCAGGTCCAGGGTGTCGCCGACCCGGACCACCCGCTGGTCGCGGAAGGCCGCGGGCTCCTCGAAGACGTCGTGCGGCGCGCCGTCGCTCTGCCAGGCGAGGACCAGGAAGAGGACGGGGACGAGGAGGGCGGTGAGTTTGAGCCAGTACTGGAAGGCCTGCACGAAGGTGATGCTGCGCATGCCTCCCGCGGCGACGGTGGCCGTGACGACCAGTGCGACGATCAGCCCGCCGAGGGAGTCGGGAGCGCCGGTGAGCACCGTCAGCGTCAGTCCCGCGCCTTGGAGCTGGGGCAGCAGGTAGAGCCAGCCCACGCCGACGACGAAAGCGCCCGCGAGCCGTCTCACGGCCTGTGAGGCGAGCCGCGCCTCGGCGAAGTCGGGGAGGGTGTAGGCGCCGGAGCGGCGCAGCGGGGCGGCGACGAAGATCAGCAGGACCAGATAGCCGGCGGTGTAGCCGACCGGGTACCAGAGCATGTCCGGGCCCTGGACGAGGACGAGGCCCGCGATGCCGAGGAAGGAGGCGGCGGAGAGGTACTCGCCGCTGATGGCGGCCGCGTTGAGGCGGGGGCCGACGGTGCGGGAGGCGACGTAGAAGTCGGAGGTGGTGCGGGAGATGCGCAGGCCGAAGGCGCCGACGAGGACGGTCGCGACGACGACCAGGGCGACGGCGGGCACGGCGAAGGTCGAGGTCATCGTCGCTTGGCCCTCACCGGTCCTCGACCAGCCGGACGAAGTCCCGTTCGTTGCGCTCGGCGCGGCGCACGTACCAGCGGGCGAGCAGGACGAGCGGGGCGTACAGGCCGAAGCCGAGGACCGCCCATTCGAGGCGATGGGCGTCGGGCATCGCCGCGAAGAGCAGCGGCAGCGGGCCCACGAGGAGCGCGAGGACGGCGAACACCGTGAGTGCGGCGCGCAGTTGGGACCGCATCAGGGAACGGACGTAGGTGTCGCCCAGGGTGGTCTGCTCGTCGATCTCGGTGCGCGGGCGGTAGTAGCCGGAGGCGTGCGGGTAGCGTCCGCGCGAGCGGAGCCGGGCGTGGGGCACGGCGCGGCGGCCGGGGCGGGTGACGACGACACGTCGTTCGACGGGGTCCTGATGGGGCACGGTCAGGGCCTCCTCATCAGCAGGTCCCGCAGTTCGCGGGCGTGACGGCGGCTGACCTGGAGTTCCTCGCCGCCGACGAGGACGCTCACCGTGCCCGCGTCGAGCCGGAGTTCGCCTATGTGGCGCAGGGCGACGAGATGGCGGCGGTGGATGCGCACGAAGCCGCGGGCGCCCCAGCGATCCTCCAGGGTGGACAGCGGGATGCGCACGAGATGGCTGCCGCGTTCGGTGTGCAGCCGGGCGTAGTCGCCCTGCGCCTCGACGTGGGTGATGTCGTCGACGGCGACGAAGCGGGTCACGCCGCCGAGTTCGACGGGTATGTGGTCGGGGTCGGGTTCGTGGACCGGGATGCGGGGCGCGGCGCCGCGCAGTTCGGCGGCGCGACGGACGGCTTCCGCGAGGCGTTCCTTGCGGACCGGTTTGAGGACGTAGTCGACGGCCTTGAGGTCGAAGGCCTGGACGGCGAAGTCCTCGTGGGCGGTGACGAAGACGACCAGCGGGGGCCGGGCGAAGCCGGTGAGCAGACGCGCCAGGTCGAGGCCGTCGAGGCCGGGCATCTGGATGTCGAGGAAGACGACGTCGACGGCCTCGGGTCCGTCGGGTCCGGACTCCAGGGCACGGTTGATGCGGCGCAGCGCCTCGGTCGCGTCGCCGGCGCCCTCCACGCTGCCGATGCGGGGGTCCGCGGAGAGCAGGAAGAGCAGCTCCTCGAGCGAGGGGCGTTCGTCGTCGACGGCGAGGGCGCGCAGCATGAAGGTGGAGTGTAGGGGTGATCGGCGCGGCGGGACATGTACGGGGAGCGGACGTTCGTGCTGGATACAGTGCGGACATGAACGACGGCGGCGCCCTTTTCGACGATCTCGACCGGAAGATCATCACCGCGTTGATGGCGAACGCCAGGACGAGCTTCGCCGAGATCGGCACGGCCGTCGGGCTGTCCTCGACGGCCGTCAAGCGCCGGGTGGACCGGTTGCGGGAGACCGGAGTGATCACGGGGTTCACGGCCACGGTGCAGCCGGCGGCGCTGGGCTGGAGCACGGAGGCCTATGTCGAGGTGTACTGCGAGGGCGCCGCGCCGCCGCGGCGGCTGGCGGAGGTGGTGCGCAACCATCCGGAGATCACCGCGGCGATGACGGTGACGGGCGGTGCGGACGCGCTGCTGCATGTGCGGGCGCGGGACGTGGAGCACTTCGAGGAGGTGCTGGAGCGGATCCGGGTCGAGCCGTTCATCCGGAAGACGATCAGCGTGATGGTGCTGTCGCATCTGCTGCCGGAGAGCCCGGAGGCGGGCGCGACGCAGCCCGCTCCCGAATAAACCTGCGAACAAACCTGCGGCTGCGCAGGAAACCTGCGTCAGCAGGGCGAATCACGCAGCGTTCGTGCGCGGACACGCAATGCTCGTTGCTTGTCGGGCATCCCCGTCGGTTCCTACCGTGGTGTCAACCCTCAGTCGACACCGCAGGAAAACGGAGGAACCCCTCTGTGTCCGAAAGCCGTGTGCGGCGCCCCCGGCGCTTCCTCGTCTGCGAACCCAGACACTTCGCGGTGCAGTACGCGATCAATCCCTGGATGCATCCCGACACCCCCGTCGACGTCGATCTCGCCCAGGCGCAGTGGCAGGGGCTGATCAGCGCCTACCGCAGCCACGGCCACACCGTGGAGGCCGTGGAGCCGGCCCCCGGCCTCCCGGACATGGTCTTCGCCGCGAACTCGGCGGTCGTCGTCGCCGGCCGCGTCTTCGGCTCCCTGTTCCACGCGCCCGAGCGGCGTCCCGAGTCCGTCCACTACGACACCTGGTTCAAGGCGGCGGGCTACGAGGTCCACCGTCCGGAGTCCGTCTGCGAGGGCGAGGGCGACCTGGTGTGGACGGGCCGGTACGTGCTGGCCGGCACCGGGTTCCGCACGACCCGTGAGGCGCACCGCGAGGTGCAGGAGTTCTTCGGCCACCCGGTCATCAGCCTGACCCTGGTGGATCCGCACTTCTACCACCTGGACACGGCGCTGTTCGTCCTCGACGACGACAACGTCGCGTACTACCCGGAGGCCTTCTCGCAGGGCAGCCGGGAGGTGCTCGCGCGGCTGTACCCGGACGCGGTGCTCGCCACCCGCGACGACGCCATGGCGTTCGGGCTGAACTCGGTGTCCGACGGCCGCCATGTGTTCATCGCGCCCCGGGCCGAGGCTCTCGCCGCCCGGCTCGGCGAGCGCGGCTATGTCCCCGTCCCCGTCGACCTCTCGGAGTTCCAGAAGGCCGGCGGCGGCATCAAGTGCTGCACTCAGGAGATTCGTTCATGACCGCACCCGTCGTCCCGACGCGCTCCTCCGCCGATCTGATCCGCGCCGAGGAGCCGGTCCTCGCGCACAACTACCACCCGCTGCCCGTGGTCGTCGCGAGCGCCGAGGGCGCGTGGGTGCAGGACGTCGAGGGCCGCCGCTACCTCGACATGCTGGCCGGTTACTCGGCGCTCAACTTCGGCCATCGGCACCCCGCCCTGATCGAGGCGGCCCACCGACAGCTGGACCGTCTCACGCTCACCTCCCGCGCCTTCCACAACGACCGCCTCGCCGGGTTCGCCGAGCGGCTCGCGGAGCTGACCGGTCTGGACATGGTCCTGCCGATGAACACGGGCGCGGAGGCGGTCGAGAGCGGCGTCAAGGTGGCCCGCAAGTGGGCGTACGACGTGAAGGGCGTCCCCGCCGACCGGGCGACGATCGTGGTGGCCGCCGACAACTTCCACGGCCGCACCACGACGATCGTGAGCTTCTCGACGGACGAGACGGCCCGGGCGGGCTTCGGCCCGTTCACGCCGGGTTTCCGGATCGTCCCGTACAACGACCTGGCCGCGCTGGAGGCGGCGGTCGACGAGACGACGGCGGCGGTGCTGATCGAGCCGATCCAGGGCGAGGCCGGCGTCGTCGTCCCCGACGACGGCTATCTGGCGGGAGTGCGGGAGCTGACCCGCCGGACGAACTGCCTGTTCGTCGCGGACGAGATCCAGTCCGGGCTCGGGCGGACCGGGCGGACGCTGGCCGTGGAGCACGAGGGGGTCGTGCCCGACGTGGTGCTCCTCGGCAAGGCGCTGGGCGGCGGCATCGTGCCGGTGTCGGCGGTGGTGGCCCGGCGGGAGGTGCTGTCGGTGCTGCGGCCCGGCGAGCACGGGTCGACGTTCGGCGGCAATCCGCTGGCCGCCGCGGTCGGCACGGCGGTGGTGGAGCTGCTGGAGACGGGCGACTTCCAGCGCCGGGCGGCCGAGCTGGGCGTCGGCTTGCGCGAGGGGCTGACCTCGCTGGTCGGCAAGGGCGTCGTCGGCTTCCGCTCACGCGGGCTGTGGGCGGGGGTCGACGTGGACCCGGCCCTCGGCACCGGCCGCCAGGTGAGCGAGCGCCTCATGCGGGAGGGCGTCCTGGTCAAGGACACCCATGGCTCGACCATCCGGCTGGCGCCGCCGCTGACCATCACGGGCGAGGAACTGGCCGGGGCGCTGGGCGCGTTGGAGCGGGTGCTGACGCGGGGCGCCTGACGGGTCCGCCGTCCCCCCGGGGCCGGTGCGGGCGGGTCCCGCGTCGCCCCGGGTGGCCCGGCCGCACTTGTGCAGGCAGGGTGAAGATTGGGTCGGGAGGTGGTAGACCACTCTCAGCGACAGAGAGGCCGGCCGTGGGCACTGAGGACGAGGACGACACTGCCCGCCGACGGTTCGACGTGGCGGACACCGCGCCCCTGCTGCTCGACGAGCGGGGCGTGGTGACGAGCTGGACCAGGGACGCCGAACGGCTGCTGGGGTATCCGGCGGCCGAGGCCGTGGGCAACGACCTGGCCGCACTGCTCACCCGCGCCGACGCCGGACGGGTGGCGGACGTCCTCGCGCGGTGCCGCGTGGACGGCGGCTGGGCGGGGCTGCTGTCGGCCCGCCGCCGGGACGGCCGGCCGGTGCCGGTCATGGTGCGCCTGACCTCGGCCCACGAGCCGGGCGGTCCCCCGCGCTGGCTGGCGCTGCTCAACGAGATGTCCGACGCCCCGGGCTGGAACATGAGCCGCTCGGTGCTGGAGCAGATGGTCGGGGACTCCCCGATCGGCATAGCGATCGTCAACACCGATCTGCGTTTCGTGTGGTCGAACGCGGCCCTGGCGCGATTCGGCGGCGGGCCTCCCGAGCGTCGGCTGGGGCTGCGGCTGGCGGATGTGCAGCCGGGCCTGGACTCCGCGTCGATGGAGGCGCAGATGCGCCGGGTGCTGGAGTCCGGGGAGCCCGTCATCGGCTACGAGCTGGTGGGCAGGGTGCAGGCGGCTCCTCACCGGGAGACGGCGCACATGCTGTCCTTCACCCGGCTGGAGGACGAGCGGGGCGGCCCGATGGGCGTCTACTACACGGTCGTGGACATGACCGAGCGGCACCGCGCCCGGCAGCGGCTCGCCCTGCTCGACCGGGCCGGCCGCCGCATCGGCCGCAGCCTCGACATCACCCGGACGGCCCAGGAACTGGCGGATGTGGCGGTGCCGGACTTCGCCGACGTCGTCACCGTGGACCTGCTCGAGCCGGTGCTGCGGGGCGCGGAGCCCGCGCCGACCCTTTCGATGGGCCCGGACGATTCCGTGACGCTGCGCAGGGCGGGGCGGCGGCGGGCCGGGGACGCCGAGACGACCGTCGGCGCCGACGGTCCGGGCGGTCCCGGCGGGGCGGCCGCGGTCGTCTTCGCGGCGGGTTCGCCGCCGGCGCGCGCCCTGGCCGACGGACGGCCCTGGCGGGCGAACCGGCTCGAGCCCGCCGGCGCGCGCGGAGCGGGGGACCCGGGCGGCCCCGGGGCCGGGGAATGGGCCGCCGTGCTGCCCGCCGGGTCCGGCACGCCCAGCGCCCTGATCGTGCCGGTGCGGGCGCGGGGCACCGTCCTCGGCGTCACCACGTTCCTGCGGAGCGACTGGCGCGAACCCTTCGACGAGGACGACCTGGCGCTCGCCGAGGACCTCGTCTCGCGGGCCGCCGTCTGCGTGGACAACGCCCGGCGCTACACCCGCGAACGGGACGCGGCCCTGGCCCTCCAGCGCAACCTGCTCCCCCGCCGGCTGCCCGAGCAGGACGCCGTCGAGGTGGCCGCCTGCTACCGGCCGGCCGACGAGCTGACCGGCCTCGGCGGTGACTGGTACGACCTGATCCCGCTGTCTGGGGCCCGGGTGGCGCTCGTCGTCGGCGAGGTGCCCGGGCACGGCATCGACGCCGCCGCGGCCATGGGACGGGTGCGGACCGCGGTGCGCACCCTGGCGGCGCTGGACCTGCCGCCCGCGGAGATCCTCGCCCACCTCGACGACCTGGTCACCCGCATGGACGAGGAGGAGGACGACACCGGGGACGAGGAGCCCGCCGCGCGGGACGCCGGGTCCGGGGCCGACGGCAGGCACGCGGCGGGCTCGGCGTGCGTGTATGTCGTCTACGACCCGGTCGACGGGCAGTGCGTGATGGCCGCCGCCGGGCATCCCGCGCCGGCCGTCGTGCTGCCCGACGGGACCGTCGAGTTCGTCGGTCTGCCCCAGGGACCCGCGCTCGGCGTGGGCGGGCCGCCCTTCGAGTCGGCCGAGCTGCTCCTGCCGGAGGGCAGCACGCTCGCCCTGCACACCGACGGTCTGCTGGCCGACGACGGCCGGGGGACGCCGGACGCCGACCGGGAGCGGCTGCGACGGGCCCTGGAAGGTCCGGCCGACGCCCTCGATCTGCACTGCCGGACGGTGATCGACGCCCTCGTCCCGGCCCGGCCGTACGACGACGTGGCCCTGCTGATGGCCCGCACCCGCCGGCTGCCGGCCGGTCAGGTGGCCGACTGGGAGCTGCCCGCGGACCCGGCTGCCGTCGCCGAGGCCCGCAAGACCGCGAGCCGCCGACTGGCGGAGTGGGGGCTCCCGGAGCTGTCGTTCACCACCGAGCTGGTCGTCAGCGAGCTCGTCACCAACGCCATCCGGTACGCCACGGGGCCGATCCGGCTCCGGCTGATCCGCGGGCGGACCCTGTTCTGCGGGGTCTTCGACGGCGGCGCCACCGCACCTCATCTGCGCCATCCGAGGGCCACCGACGAGGGGGGCCGGGGGCTGCTGCTGGTCTCCCAGGTCACCCAGCGGTGGGGCACCCGCTTCCTCCCCGAGGGAAAGGTCATCTGGGCGGAGCAGTCGCTCACGGACCCCGACGTGTGATCGATGGGACATATTCGTCGTATCACATGAGAAAATGGCGCAATACCGGCAGATGGGGCGCAGGCCATGAACGACACGGCGATCGACTACGCGGCGGTGTTCCAGGCTCTGCCGGGCATGGTGGCGCTGCTCACGCCCGGCCTGGTGTACGCGGACGCCAACGAGGAGTTCCTGCGGGTGGCCGGACGCAGACGCGAGCAGGTGATCGGCCGGCACCTCTTCGACGTCTTCCCCGACAACCCCGAGGACCCGAGCGCCAACGGCATGCGCAACCTGGAGGCGTCGCTGCTCCGGGTGCTGGCCACCGGCGAGCGGGACACCATGGCCCTGCAGCGCTACGACGTCGAGTCGGCCGATCAGCCCGGCGAGTGGGAGGAGCGTTACTGGAGCCCGGTCAACGCCCCGGTGCACGGCCCGGACGGGTCGGTGGCGCTGCTGGTGCACCGCGTCGAGGAGGTCACCGAGCTGATCCGGGCCCGCGATGGGCGCGGGTCGGCAGCCGACGACGGGCGGGTCGGCAGCCGGGGCCGGGTGCTGGAGGCCGAGCTGTACACGCGCGCCCGTGAGCTGCAGGAGCTGAACGAGCGGCTGCGGCTGGCCCACGCCCGTGAGCGCGAGGTGGCCCTCGCGCTCCAGGAGGCGATGCTGCCCCCCGGCCGACAGGTGGGGCACCACCGGGCCGCGGTGCGCTACCGGCCGGCGGTCGGCGCGCTCAACGTGTGCGGGGACTGGTACGACCTGGTCGACCTGGTCGGCGGCAACCGCATCGGGGTGTCGGTCGGCGACGTCGTCGGACACGGCCTGGAGGCCGCCGGGGTGATGGGCCAGCTGCGCAGCGCCCTCAGCGCGACCTCCCGGGTGGCCCGGGGACCGGGCGAGGCGCTGAACGTCCTCGGGCGGTACGCGCACGTCGTGGACGGCGCCGAGTCGGCCACCGCGGTCACCGCGTTCATCGACCTCGACCGTCACACCATCACCTACAGCAGCGCCGGACACCCGCCGCCCGTCCTCGTGCACGCCGACGGGCGGGTGGAGTTCCTGGACCGGGCGACCGATCCCCCGCTCGACGCCCGGCCCGACCCCGCCCCGCGGTCCGAGGCGCACACCGCCTACAGCGACGGCGCCACCCTCGCCCTGTACACGGACGGTCTGATCGAGCGGCGACGGGAGGACATCTACACGGGTCTGAACCGTCTGGCGGAGTCACTGGCCCGGCATCGGGACGCCGACCCGGAGAGCCTCGCCGACGCGGTGCTGTGGGAGCTCCTGCCGTCGGGCGGCGCGACCGACGACACGGCCCTGGTCGTCGTACGGCTGTGACGGGCGAGGGGGCGCGGGGGCTGAAACGGAACGGTTCCGGCGGTTGCCGCCTGCCCCTACACTGGCACCCCACACCATGCCGGTTGACCTGCTGGAACACGGCCTCGAGCCGATCCGCCGGACACGAGGAGCGACACCCTTTGTTCTACTACCTCCTGAAATACGTGGTGTTGGGGCCGCTGCTGAGACTGCTCTTCCGCCCCCGAATAGAGGGTCTGGAGCATGTGCCGGACTCGGGAGCTGCCATCATCGCGGGCAATCACCTGTCGTTCTCGGACCACTTCCTGATGCCCGCGATCCTCAAGCGGCGCATCACGTTCCTCGCGAAGGCCGAGTACTTCACAGGCCCCGGCCTCAAGGGCCGGCTCACCGCGGCCTTCTTCCGCAGCGCGGGTCAGATCCCGGTGGACCGCTCCGGCAAGGAGGCCGGCCAGGCCGCGATCCGCGAGGGCCTGGGGGTCCTGAGCAAGGACGAGTTGCTCGGCATCTACCCGGAGGGCACCCGCTCGCACGACGGCCGGCTCTACAAGGGCAAGGTGGGCGTCGCCGTGATGGCCCTGCGGGCGCAGGCGCCGGTCATCCCCTGCGCGATGATCGGCACCTTCGAGGCGCAGCCGCCGGGCAAGGTCGTCCCGACCCTGCACCCGGTCGTGATCCGTTTCGGCAAGCCCCTCGACTTCTCCCGCTACCTCGGCATGGAGCACGAGAAGGCCGTGCTGCGCGCGATCACCGACGAGATCATGTACGCCATCCTCTCGCTGTCCGAGCAGGAGTACGTCGACCAGTACGCGGCCGTCGCCAAGGCCGAGGAGGCCGCCGCGAAGGCGGAGGCGGAGAAGTCCGGGAAGGGACGCAGGTTCCCGCGTCTGCCGTCGAAGTGACGCGGCGGCAGCCCGACCGGGTCGTCGGGTGCGGGACAGCTGAGGGGCGGCCGGATCCATCCGGC
>NZ_JBEPBI010000169.1:0-17169 GCF_040299045.1 Streptomyces sp. NPDC001027 | reverse complement strand
GCTCGTTCCGGGGGGGGTGCGGGTGGGGGGGGCGGGCGGCCCCCCGAGCTCGTGCAGCCGCCCGAAGCGAAGCCGGGCGGGGCGCACGCCGGCCGGCCCGGGCGGCGGGCGACGCTGAGCCGGGGGCCCGTCACCTGGTCGCCGCCTCATCCGCGGCCCGCCGACGTCGCCGCCGCGCAGGCTGACCGGCTGCTGAGCCTCGCCGCCGAGGCCCGCGACGGGCTGCGCGATCTGCATCACGGGGCGGCCGCGCTCCGGCCGGAGAGCCGGGAGCTGCTGGCGGCCCTCTTCGGGCCCTCCTTCACCGACGACGTCGCCGGACTCGCCGACGACGCCGAACGGCACGGCGCCGTGGCACGGTTCCTCTGCGTCTTCGACGACTTCTTCGAACCCCGGCTGCGCCGCCTCGAAGCACTCGCCCGCCGCGCGCGGGCCGGCTATGTACTGGACCGGGAGGACGCGAACTGGGAGATCGCCCAGGCGTGGGGCCGCCGCGCCGCGGACCGCCTGGACCCCGCCGACCCCGCCCTGCACGGACCCGCGAGCGCCGCGCTGCGCCCCGACCCCCGTGAGGCGCTGCCCGCCCTGAAGCTCGCCGAGGATCTGGGCGAGGGACCCTGCTGGACCCCCCGCCGCGACCTCCTGGACAGCGGGCCCCGCGACCGGCACCTGGTGGCCGAGGCCGACGACGAGGGCAGACTCGCCCTGCGCTTCGGCGACGGCCGGTGCGGCCGGGCCCCGCAGCCGGGAGCCGTGCTGTACGCGGACTACCGGGTGGGCAACGGAAGGGCGGGCAACGCGGGCAGCGAGGCCGTCAACCGGATCGCCCACCGGAGCGCGCGTCTGGACGGACTCATCACCCGGGTGCGCAACCCCGTGCCGGCGACGGGCGGCGTCGATCCGGAGCCGACGGCAGAGGTCCGGCTGGCCGCCCCGCGCGCCCCGTTCCGCACGCTGCTGCGCGCCGTCACCGCCGAGGACTACGCCGCTGTCGCCGCCGGCCGTCCGGGCGTGCAGCGCGCCGCCGCCTCCCTGCGCTGGAACGGCAGCTGGTACGAGGCCGACGTGGCGCTCGACCCGGCCGGCGCGGCCGTGCCGTCGCCTGCGCTGCTCGAGGAGGTACGGGCCACGCTGCGCCGGTACCGGCGGATCGGCCACGACGTCGTCGTCCGGCCGGCGCTGCAGGCGCCGCTGGACGTGGCGCTGAACGTGCTGGTCGACCCGCACCACGTCACCGCCGACGTGCGCGAGGCGCTGATGCGGCGCTTCCTGCCGGGCCGCCGCCCCGACGGCGAGCCCGGGTTCTTCGACCCCGCCGTGCTGACCTTCGGCACCCCGGTGCGGGCGAGCGCCCTGGTGGCGCTGTGCCTCCAGGTGCCCGGTGTACGGCACGCCGAGGTCGTCAGACTGCGCAGGATCGACGTTCTCGGCGGGGACGCCCCGGGGCAGGACGCGCCGCCCTCGGGGGTGCTGCGGATGGGCCCCTTGGAAGTGCCGCGGCTCGACGGCGACGTCACCCGGCAGGAGAACGGGTGGCTCACCCTGCGTCTGCGAGGAGGACGATGACCGACTGCTCCGCGGACCGGTCCGGGCCCGCGCCGGTGTGGAACCGGCCCGGGCTGCCCGAGCTGGCCTACCGGGTGGGAGTCCACCGGCAGTTCCTCGACGCGATGCTGGCCCGGCTGCCCGACGCCGGCGGCCGCGCGGCGCTCGGCGGGCTCACCACCCGGGAGCCGGACGACCCGTCGATCGCCCTGCTCGACGCCTGGGCGGTGGTCTGCGACGTGCTGACCTTCTATCAGGAGCGCATCGCGAACGAGGGGTTCCTGGCCACCGCCACGGAGCACGAGTCCCTGGTCCGGCTCGGGCGGCTCGTCGGGCACCGGCCGCGCCCGGCGCTCGCGGCCTCCGCCCACCTCGCCTTCACGCTGGACCCGGGCGCGTCCTCGGTCGTGCCGGCGGGCTCCCAGGTCAAGAGCGAGCCCGAGCCCGGCGAACTGCCCGTGGTCTTCGAGACCGCCGAGGACCTCGTGGCCCGCGCGGAGTGGAACCGGCTGCCGGTGCGCGCCACCCGGCCGGCCCCCCTCACGGCCGACGTCGCGACCCGGGTGCGCTCCCTGGACTTCGAGGGCGTACAGGCCGCGCTGCGCGCCGGCGACCGGCTGCTGTTCGTCTATCCCGACGCCCGGCTGAACCTCACCCGCGTGGTGGAGGACGCCGAGCCCGATCCCGCGCGCGGGCGGACCACGGTGCGGCTGCGGGTGCCGGACGCGCCGCGGCAGCTGGACAACGCGGTGGACGCGCTGCGGGAGGACCTGGAGCATGCGGCACGCCGGGCCTCGTCCGAAGGGCCGTTCGAGGAGCTGCTGACCCTGCTGCGGGAGGTCCGCGAGCGCGCCGGCGAGCTGCGCGACCCGGACACCTTCGCGGCCCGCCTCGACCGCAGGCTGCGGCGGCTGCGCGAGCGGCTTTCCGGGCTCCGCGACGATCTGGACGTCGACGCGCTGACCGAGCGGGCCGCCGTGCGGCTGGCGACCGTCCGGGACGCGGTACGGCGCCTGGCGGAACCGCCCGAGCGGCCGGCGCCGACGGCCGGGCAGGCGCTGCTGCGCGACCTCGCCGATCCCGCCGGTCGCGTGCTGCACGCCCTCGACCCGCTGCTGGACGCCCTCGGCCACCGGGGCGAGCCGCCGCACGGCGCCGGGGCCCGGGCAGCCGAGACGCTGGGCGCGGGATCCGACGCGCTGCCCCGCCTGCTGGCGGCGAACCGGACCGGTCTGACCGACTCCCTCTACTCGGCGCTGTCCGTGGTCGCTCCCCCGGTCGCCGCGCCGGGCGTGTACCGCTTCCGGGTCGTCGCGGCGCCGCTCGGCGCCTCGATCCCGGACGACGCACGCGTCCGGCGGCTGCTGCGCGGTGCGCAGCCGCCCCGGGCGGAGGGCGGCGCCCCGCTCCCGGGCGACGTGCTGCTCCTCGACGCGGTGCACGAGGAGATCCAGCCGGGCAGCTGGATCGCCGTGCGCACGGACGGCCGCCCGCGCACCCGTGTCGTCCGGGTCGTCGAGGTCGCCCGGCTGTCCGTCGCCAACGAGGTGGACGCCGTACGGGTGACCCGGCTGGTCCTCGCCGAGCCGTGGGCCGAGGACTGCGAGGACGTCGCCGTGCGGCGGGCCACCACCGTATGGGCGGCGGGCGAGCCGCTGACGCTCACGGCGTCGCCCGATCCGGCGGACGTGGCGGGCGCGGCCGTCGAGTTGGACGGCACGTTCGAAGGACTCGCCCCGGGCAGACCGGTCGTCGTCCGCGGGGAGCGGACCGACGTCGTGCCCGAGGCGGGCGCGGGCGTGCCGGGCGCGGAGCTCGCGGTCCTGGCCGGGGTGCGCCACGCCTTCGACGGCTCCGCGTTCGACGACCGGGTGCGCACCACGCTGCTGCTCACGGCCCCGCTCGCGCACCGCTACCGGCGGGACTCGGTGACCGTGCACGGCAACGTCGTCCGGGCGACCGCGGGCGAGACCGTCGAGGAGGTCCTCGGCAGCGGCGACGCCGGACGGGCGGGTCAGGTGCTGCCGCTGCGCAGGAACCCGCTCGTCTGGCTGCCGTCGACGAGCGCCGAGGGCGGTGAGGAGTCGCTCACCGTCCGCGTCGACGGGGTGGCGTGGCGACGGACCGCGGACCTGGGCGAGGAAGGTCCCACGGCTCAGGTGTTCCGGTTGCGCACCGGCGTCGACGGCCGGGCGGCGGTGGAGTTCGGCGACGGCCGGCACGGGGCCCGCCCGCCCACCGGCACGGAGAACGTCACCGCCCGCTACCGCGTCGGCGGCGCCGGCTCGGGCAATGTCGCGGCGGGGCGCATCAACCAGATGGCGAGCAGGCCGTTCGGGGTGAGCGGGGTCACCAATCCGCTGCCCGCGACCGCCGGGACCGACGCCGACGGCCCGTCGCGGATGCGCCGGACGATCCCCCTGCGGCTGGCGGCCTTCGACCGGCTGGTGTCGGTGCGCGACTACCAGTCCTTCGCCCGCGCCTTCGCGGGCGTGGGCCAGGCGGTGGCCCGTCGCTGCCTGGAGGACGGCCGGCCGGTCCTGCACGTCACCGTGGTCGCCGCCGACGACGCCCCGATGGACGCCTCCGCTCCGCTGCCGGCCGCCCTGTGCTCGGCGCTGCGCCGGTACGGCGACCCGGCGCTGCCGGTGCGGGTCGAGCCCTGTGAACGCGTGCGGCTGGTGGTCGCGCTGGGCGTCCGCACGGCGGACGGTCATCTCCCCGAGAAGGTCGAACAGCGGGTGCGTGCGGCGCTGGTCGCCCGGCTGGGCTTCGCCGGAGCGTACCTGGGCCATCCCGTGTACCAGAGCGCGGTCGTCGCCGCCGCGCAGGCCGTGCCGGGCGTGGACTTCGTGGACCTGGACGCCTTCGGGGGCGTCGCGGAAGGCTCCGGCGCGGCCGACGTGGCGCGATTCGCCGAACACCTCACGGTCGCCGCCCTGGTACCGGCCCTGCCGGCCGGTCTGCGCCCGCTGCGCGGTCCGGTCGCTCACGGCGGCGGGGAGGACGACGGATCGCCGGATCCGGGCCCCCGGACCGACGCCGCGCACGCGCCCACGCTCGTGCTGCACCGGCCGCCCGTCGCGGACCCCGCCGAGGTCGGCCCGCCGGCCGTCCCGCGTCTCGTCCTGCGCCCCGCCCAACTGGTCCTGCTGGACCCGGCGGTGCCC
The DNA here is from genome assembly GCF_040299045.1 of Streptomyces sp. NPDC001027. Taxonomy (NCBI): domain Bacteria; kingdom Bacillati; phylum Actinomycetota; class Actinomycetes; order Kitasatosporales; family Streptomycetaceae; genus Streptomyces; species Streptomyces sp. NPDC001027. The sequence continues at coordinate 12,454 of NZ_JBEPBI010000169.1, read as the reverse complement.
GGGACCCTGATCCTGCGGAGGATCCCATGACCCCGGACGAGCTGTACGCGCTGCTGCCCGCCGTGCACCGCAGACGCGACGCCGAGCAGGGCGGCCCGCTGTACGCGCTGCTGACGGTCGTCGCCGAACAGGCCGCGGTCGTCGAGGCGGACATCGAGCGGCTCTACGACAACTGGTTCATCGAGACCTGCGACGACTGGGTGACGCCCTACATCGGCGACCTCGTCGGCTACGAGATCCTGCCCCGGATCGCCGCCGCCCTGTCCGACGACGTCACGCGCGCGGCCGGGCTGCCGGCCGCCGCGGTGCCCCGCCGGGACGTCGCCGACACCGTCGTCAACCGGCGGCGCAAGGGCACGCTGGCGCTGCTGGAGGACCTCGCGTCGGCGGTGGCGGGGTGGCCGGCCCGGGTCGTGGAGTACCGTCGGCTGCTCTGCGTCACCCAGCCGGTGCGCCGCTACTCCGCGGACGGCGCGGACGCGCGGCGCCGACGGGCGCGCGGCACACTGGTGAACGTGCGCGACGCCGGGGCGCTGGCCCGGCTGGGCGGCCCGTTCGACGCGCTGGCCCGCACGGTGGAGGTGCCCCGCGCCGGGTCGGTCCGCCGGGTCGGCCGGTACGGCGTCCGGTCGGTCGGCCTTCATCTGTGGCGGCTGCGCGCCCATGCGGTGACCCGTGCCCCCGCCCACTGCCTGGACCGCGACCGTGCCTGCTACACCTTCAACGTGCTCGCCGTGGACACCCCGTTGTTCACGGCCCCGGTCCCCGAGCCGTCGAGCTTCCACATCGCGGACGAGTCGAACGTCCCGGAGCCCATCGGGCGCCGGGCGCTGGCCGACCGGCTCTACGACTACTACGGGCCGCGCAGGAGCCTGTGCGTGTGGACCGGCCCCGACCCGGAAGCCGACGTGGTGCGCCTGGACCGGATCGTCGTCGCGGACCTGTCCGACTGGCGGTTCCGGGTCGGCGCCGACGAGGTCGCGGTCGACCCGGTTCTCGGCCGTCTCATGCTGCCGCCGGGCACGGCTCCGGCGCACGGCGTCCGGGTGACGTACCATCACGCGTTCTCCGGCGACTTCGGCGGCGGCGAGTACCCCCGGCCCGAACCGGCGGCGGACGGCCCGGCGGAGCGCTACCGGGTCGGGCCCGGCGAGGACCACCGGAGCATCGCCGACGCCATCGGCCGTTGGCGTGCGGAGAAGCGGGCGCACGAGCACAAGGCGGAGGCGGTCGTGGAGATCACCGCCAACGAGGTGTACGAGGACCTCACCGACATCCGCCTCGACCCCGGAGACCGGCTCACCGTCCGCGCCGCGGACGGGGTCCGTCCCGTGGTCCGGCTGTCCGGCCGACGCGACGAGGACCGCCGGCGGGTCCTGGCGATCACCGGTTCGGCGAGCCCGGACGGCTCCCGGGCGACGGCCCGGCTCGTCCTCGACGGGCTGCTGGTGACCGGCGGCGGAGTGCGGGTGCGGGGCGGCGTGGGCGAGCTGGTCGTCCGGCACTGCACGTTCGTGCCGGGCTGGGAACTCGAGGCCGGGGGCACGCCCCTGGCGCCCGGCGCGCCGAGTCTGGACATCGCCGACAGCCCGGTCCGCACCGAGATCCGGCACAGCGTCCTCGGCGCCGTCACGGTGGCCGCACGCGACGGGCGCGCGCCCAACCGGCTCGAGGTGTACGACAGCGTGATCGACGCGACCGGGAGCGAGGCGTCGGCGCTCGGCGACCCGGACGGGGGTGAGGCCGACGTCGTCCTCAGGGCCCGGTGCACCACCGTCGTCGGCGCGCTGCGCCCGCACGCGGTGGAGCTGTTGGAGAACTGCCTGCTGGCGGGCGAGGTGCGCGTCGGCCGCCTCGATCAGGGCTCCGTACGGTTCTGCTGGCTGCCGAGGGGCAGCCGGACGCCGCCCCGCTTCCACTGCGAGCCCGACCACTCCGGCGCCCGGGCGGCGGAACTGCGCTTCGCCGCCCTGCGCTACGGCGCGCCGGACTACGTCCGCCTGGCCGACGACTGCGCCGAGGCGATCCGCCGCGGGGGCGACAACGGCTCGGAACCCGGCGCGCTGCACCATCTGTTCCAGCCGCAGCGGGAGGACAATCTGCGCACCCGGCTGGCCGAGTACACACCGGCCGGATGCGACCCGGGGCTCATCTTCGTCACGTGAACCGCCACCCCGTCACCGTCCGCCCTCGGCAAGGCAGGAAGCCCATCCATGCACGGCGACTTCTCCCGCGTCACCTTCGATCCCGCTCGGCGGTTCTCCGCCGTGCTGTCCCAGCAGGGCCGGGTCCAGCTCGATGCCGAGATCAACGAGCAGACGGCGATCCTGCTGCACTACGTCCGTACGCTGGCCGCCGACCTCATGGGGCCCGCCGCGTACCCGCAGACGGACGACGGCCTCGGCGGCTTCGGCGTCGACGACTACGACGGCGACACCTTCACCGTGGCCCCGGGCCGGATGTACGTCGACGGCGTCCTGTGCGAGTGCGACGGCACCGACTACTGGGACCAGCCGGACGGCTGGCTCGACCCGGGCCGCGAGAGCGACCGGCTGCCGTCCGAGCCGTTCCTGGTGTACCTGCGGGTGTGGGAGCGGCTCGTCACGGCGTGGGAGGCGCCCTGGATCCGGGAAGTGGCCCTCGGCGCGGACGGCCCGGACACCACCGCGCGCAGCCGCGTGGTGTGGCAGGTGTGCACGCTGCCGCTGGGGACCGGATCGCCGGTGCCCGACATGCGCAGCGCCTCGCGCTACCTCCGGGACCGGGTGCGCGGCGTCTTCGAGCCGCGCGGGCTGCTCGCCGCGGCGACCGGGCGCGCGGAGGACGAGGACGCGGGCGACGCACCCGAGCCGTCTCCGGGGTACCGGGGGCCCGAGAACCAGCTGTACCGGGTGGAGGTGCACCGGGGCGGCACCGCGGAGACGGCGACGTACAAGTGGTCCCGGGAGAACGGCTCCGTGGTCCTGCCCGTCCGGTCCGTCGCCGGGGCGTCGGTCGAGCTGGAGACCCTGGGCCGGGACGACAAACTGGGCGTGGACACCGGCGACGTGGTGGAGCTCCTCGACGACGCGGCGGTGTGCCGGGGCGCGTCCGACCGGTTCGACGAGGGGAGCTGGGGTCGCCTGTACACCGTCACGAGGGTCGATCACGCCGGTTTCCGGGTCGAGCTGGACCGCTCCCCCGACGGCGACCAGGGCCACGACGGAGCCGGCCGGCCGCGGCGACACGCGTATCTGCGCCGCTGGGACCACCGCACGACCGGCCGGGAGGACGGCTCTCCGGACGCGAGGAGGAGCCTGCCGGTGCGGGAGGGGCGGTGGCTGCCTTTGGAGGACGGCGTCCAGGTGCGCTTCCACTCCGGCGACGGGGAGCCGCGCCGCTACCGCCGGGGCGACTACTGGCTGGTCCCGGCCCGGGTGCTGACCTGCGACGTGGAGTGGCCCCGCAGCCGTCACGGGGAGCCGCTGCGCAGGCGTCCGCACGGCGTCCCGTACCACTACGCCCCGCTCGCGTACGTCGATCCCCGCGGCGACGACTTCCGGCTGGTCGATCTACGCGTGCCCATGCCGCATCGGCCGTGGAGCGATCGGAGCTAGAACCGCCCGGTGATCGCGAAGATGAACACCATCCACCCGACGAAGAGGAGGATCACGACGGCGATCACGATCGCCGGCGTGGTCCGGGCCGAGACCTCGGCGCCGGTCGTCAGGTTGCGCAGCTTCTTCACGCGCAGCGTGCCGTTCTTGACCCGGCCGGTGGCGCGCACCCGGTCGCCGTCGTCGACGGCGCCCTCGAACAGGTCGCCGCGCATCTGCACGGGGACCAGCCCGACGGGGCGGCCCTCGCGGTCGCGCATCTCCAGGCGGAAGTCGCACACGACGGTGGTGCCGACGTCGCCGTCGCTGCCGCTCACCTCGGTGCGCATGCGCACCTGCCGGGCGACGCCGTAGACGGTGCCGCTGCCCTGGAGCACGCCGGCCGGGACGTGATCGGCGTCGTGCCGAGGCCGCGGAGCCTCGTCGCGGGGAGGCTCCTTTCGGCGCAGGACGGGCGTCGTGCGTTGTGGCGCCTGCTCCGTGTGGAGGTGGATGCGGCGCCAGGGCAGCCAGGCCCGCGTCTCCTCGTCCTCGCCGTAGGCCGGGAGCCAGGCGCCGCAGCGACGGCACCGCTGTGCGTCGGGCGGCGCCTCGGCGCCGCACCGCTCGCACATCCACGCGCCGTCCACGGGCTAGTCCACCCGGTGGCCGACGAGGTGCACCGAACCCTCGACGGGCGACGGGGCGACCCTGGCGGCCGGGCCCTCGCCGAGTTCGTGGAGGACGTGATCGACGCCGAGGACGCCGATGACATCACCGGGTTCCGTGTGGGCTGCGTCAGTCCAGGTCATAGGGGCTCCCCAGGATCGGAGGCGGGGCACCGGACGTCGCGAAACGGCATTCGCCACCACCATCATGACGCCGTTCCGGAGACCCCGCCACACGGATCGCCCTCGTTTCGGATTCCACTTTCTCCCGGGTCAACGCGCCTTTCCCGCACAGTGATTGCCCCCGCCATGCATCGCCCTCCGCCCGATACTGGAGCGTGGAGAAGGAAGGCAGGGGGAGAAGGCGGGAGGCAGAGATGTCCGCATTCACCATCGACGTGTCGCATCCGTTCGCCGCCGGATACACCGGCGCGCTGGGCGGGCCCGGTCAAGGAGGCCACCAGTCCGAGAACTGGTACATCCAGTACGGCATGGACCTCGGTGCGGGCGCGGGCACCACGGTCCGGGCCGCTTTCGACGCCCACATCACCAAGTACAGCCCGCACGACCCGTCGGCGGACACCGCCAAGGTCTACGGCGCGCAGTTGTTCATGCGGGCCCCCAACGAGCAGATGGGCGGCTTCTTCACGCATGTCACCAACGTGCCGCCCGGCCTGACCGTCGGCTCCCAGGTGGCCCGCGGGGACGTCCTCGGCGAGGTGTACGAGGTGGCCGGCACCTCGTCACATCTGCATCTGGCGCTGGTCGAGATCATCGGCGGCGCGCCCGGCGGCCAGTACCAAGGGGTGGACCTCTACGGGATGTTCCTGGACACCGCGAACTCGGAGACGGTCACCGCGGTCACCTTCCACCAGGACGGTTCGCCTCCGTCGCTGTGACGTCGGCCGTGACCAGCCCCGCGACGTGGGCCGTGACCGTGTCCAGGATGTCGGACCAGGCCGTTTCGTCGCCGAGCACGAGGTAGTTGAGGGTCAGCCCGTCGGTCATGGCGGCGAGATAGCGGGCCAGCACGGGGACGGGCACGCCGAGCCGCAGCCCCATGCTGCGGCACAGCTCCCCGATGAGCTCGGCGTAGGCCTCGCCGTACAGCTCGTACTGGCGGCGGGCCAGGTGCTCGAACCCGGGTTGGCGCAGGGCGTATTGAGTGAGCTCGTAGGTCAGCATGTGGGCGTCGGGGTGGGCGCGGACGTGGTCCCAGTACGCCGCGAACCCGGCGCGCACCGTCTCCTCGAGCGTGGCGCGGGGGCGGATCGCCTCCCGCACGACGCTCACCGACTGGGCGGTGAGCGTCGTGATGACGGACTCGACGAGGGCCTGCTTGGAGTCGAAGCAGTAGTGGAAGACGCTCAGGGAGACGCCCGCCTCGGCGGCGATGGACCGGGTCGTCGTCCTGGGGACGCCGTCCCGGGCCATCGCTCTGATCGCCGCCTCCGTCAGCTGTCGTCGTCGCTCCGCCGACGGCATGCGCGCCATCCGTGTCCCCCGAGTGTCGTTTCCGCGGGTCGTCCCGCGGTCGTCTGCGCGGCTAGGCGCTGTGGACGCCCACTTCGTACAGGGAGTATCCCCAATCCGTGCCGCGGTCCAGACCGTGCACCCGGACGTAGCGGGCCGGGGCGCCGGCGAACTTGGCCGTGTCCAGGCCCCCGTCGCCGGACGTGGTCGACCAGGCGGTCGTCCAGTTCACGCCGTCGGTGGACAGTTCGACGCGGTACGACTTCGCGTACGCGCGCTCCCAGTCGAGGGTGACGCGGGAGACCCGGTTGGTGGCGCCGAGGTCGACCTGCCAGTACTGGTCGTCGCTCCAGTCGCTGGCCCAGCGGGTGGCGTCGTCGCCGTCGACGGCCCGGCCGGGCTGGTAGCTGGTGAAGGGGTTGGACTCGGACGAACTGGCCGTGGCGGCACGGCCGCCGGCGAGGTCGACCGAGGCCTGGTGCTGCTCGGTCGAGCCCCAGGTGGAGAGGTAGGACTCGGCGCCGCGGAAGAGGTCGTCCACCACGTCCTGGCCGCCGACGCGCCGGATGTCCTCGATCCAGTCGGGGATCATGCCGACGTGCGCGGCGCCGTCGGTGTTGAGGTCGAAGGTGCGCGAGCCGGTCGTCTGACGGTCGATCAGGGAGCCGCCGTCGACGCTCTTGAACGGGTAGACGACCTTGTTCGCGGCGTCGGCGCCGCGGGGGGCGGGGTGGTCGCCGATGCCGTTGAAGTCGGTGCCGAAGCCGTATCCGACGTGGTACTGGTCGCGCAGCGCGTTCGTGCGCTTCGCCTCCGCGGCGAACCCCTCCGAGCCGTGCATGTACTGCGCGACGAAGCCGCCGAGCGCGTAGACGCGCTCGGTCCAGTTGAGGTCCATCCAGCTGTGCGAGGACAGCACGCCGGGGTAGCCGGCGGCCTCGAAGATGTCGAGCGCCTGACCGGTCGCCTTGACGCTCATGTGGTCGACCTCGAGCATCATCTTGCGCTTCATCATGCCGCGCACCGCGTACTCGCCGAGTGCGGTGAGGCCGCGGGTGTTGCACTGCGCGTCGGCCTTGTACGACGGGACGTCGGTGCCCGCCGGGAGGTCCGCCTCCGCCTTCGAGGCGGCGGCGCCGATGGGGTTGTCGTGCTGCGGTCCGGTGCACTTCTCGGTCTGCCAGAAGGTCCCGGTCGACAGGAACTGCCCGACGTTGATAGCCGTTCCCAGACCGCCCTCGTCGAAGCGGACGCCGCACAGCGCGTTGTCGAACTTGTGGCACAGGAACATGCTGCGCACGCCCAGCCCGTACAGCTCGTCGAGTCCCTTGTCGACGTCGGACTTGCTGCACTGCGCGATGTCGAGGATCTGCTTGCAGCCGAACGGCTCGGAGGTCTCGACGCCGAGGACGACCGCCAGCTTGCCCTGCTTGACGACCTCACGCGCCTGCGCGCTGTCGAGGACGATCCGGAACCAGCCCTTGCCGGGACCGCCGTACATCTTGTCGATGTGGGCCTGGAGGTCGTAGCTCAGCTTGGCCTGCAGGCGGATCGAGGTCATCTCGTCACAACTGCGGTCCTTGAACGGGTAGATGGAGCAGATCATGCCGTTGGTGACCAGGTCGTTGACCAGCACCCGCTGCCCGCCGCGCCAGGCCCGCTCGACCCAGGCGTAGTAGTTCGCCTGGTGGGTCATGGAGTCGTAGGCGGGCCAGTCCTTGAAGGTGGGCCAGCCGGTCGGGTCGTGCTTGCCGTCGCCGCCGTGGGTGATGTAGTCGAAGATCGCGAGAGTGCCGTCGGGGTAGTGCTCGGGGCAGTCCTTGAGCGCGTCGGCGACGCCCGCCTCGGAGAACACCTTGCCGCAGATCAGCCGGCCGCCGAAGGCCTCGCCCGAGAACAGGTGGTTGTGCGCGTCGACGAAGCCGCGCACCTGGCCCGCCGCGTTCGTGCCGGTGAACGGCTCGCCGGTGACGCCGATCTGGGAGTCGGGGGCCGGCCTGGCCGTCGGCGTCCACCAGTCCGCGCCGGCCGCCGAGCTCGGCGTGGGCCCGAGGACGGCGGCGAGAACGAGAAGGAGGAGCGAGACGACGGTGGCGTCTCTGCGTCTGCGGTACGGGCGTCCGGTCATGGTCACAGCCCACGTCCCTCGGTCGGCGGGGATCGCGCCGTCGACGAGGGCTCTTGGGAAGCCCTTGAGCTTGTCATGACCGGCGCAAGATGGTGCGACGAGGATCGCGACTGACTTCGTTGCGAGTCAATAGTCCGGGACGCTTGACCTGATGAGCCGGAGCGGCAGGAACGGCGTAAACCCCCGCATCTGCCCGCCAGTTGCACCGGAGCCGCAGCGCGGACGGGGTCCGAGGCGGCCGGACACGAGGACCCGCCAGGTCAGGTGCGGGGCCGCAGGCCGCAGGCCGCAGGCCGCAGGCCGCAGGCCGCAGGCACGACGGCGGCGGGCCCGCGGGCGGGCGCCCCGGTGCAGGCGCCCGCCCGCGCGACAGCTCGTCCTCGCCGTCCCGTGCGTCAGCTCGTCGCGCGCACCGCGTCGAGGATCAGGTCCGCGACCGCCTTCGGCTGGGAGACGGCCACCGCGTGCGAGGCGCCCTCGAGCTCGACGATCGTCGCCCCGGCCCGCTTGGCGCCGAAGCGCTCGACCTCGGGGTTGATCGCCTCGTCCGCGGCGGCGACCAGCGCCCACGACGGCTTCGTCTTCCAGGCGGCCGCCGAGGCGGTCTCCTCGAACGCGGCGGCGGCCAGCGGGCGCTGGGCCGCGGCGAGGATCTTGGTGACCTCGGCCGGCACGTCCGCGGCGAACACCGACGGGAAGGCGTCCTCGGCGATGGTGACCTCGACGGCCGGGTCGCCGCCGGGCACCGGGTACGTCCACTGCTTGAGGTTGCTGACCAGCGGCGAGAGCGGGAAGCGGCCCTGCAGCTCGCCGAGGCTCTCGCCCTCCTCCAGGACGTAGGCCGCGACGTAGACCAGGCCGACGACGTTCTCCACCGTGCCCGCCACGGTGATGAGGGCGCCGCCGTACGAGTGGCCGACGAGGATCACGGGGCCGTCGATCTGCGCGGCGACGGACGCGACGTACGCGGCGTCGGAGGCGAGGCCGCGCAGCGGGTTCGGCGGGGCGATCACGGCGACGCCCCGGTCCTGCAGCTCGGAGATGACGCCGGACCAGCTGGCGGCGTCGGCGAACGCGCCGTGGATCAGGACGACGGTGGGGGTGGCGGTCATGACGGTGTGCTCCTTCTGGGGGTCAGATGTGCAGGGCGTCGCGCAGGGTGCCGACGGCGAGGTTGATCGCGGCCTCGGCGGCATAGGTCGGACGCAGGGCGTTCAACATCACGAAGTCGTGGATGACGCCCTGGAAGCGGACGGCGGTGACCGGGACGCCGGCTTCGCGCAGCTTGTTCCCGTACGCCTCGCCCTCGTCGCGCAGCACGTCGGCCTCACCGGTGATCACCAGGGCCGGGGGAAGGTCCTTCAGCTGCTCCGGCGTCGCCCGCAGCGGTGACGCGGTGATCTGTGCGCGTTCGGACTCGTCGGTCGTGTACTGGTCCCAGAACCACTGCATCGCGTCGCGGCGCAGGAAGTAGCCCTCCGCGAACTGGTGGTAGGAGCCCGTGTCGAAGGCCGCGTCCGTCACCGGGTAGAACAGCACCTGCTGCACCAGCGGCACACCGCCGCGCTCCTTGGCCATCAGCGTCAGCGCGGCGGCCATGTTCCCGCCCACGGAGTCGCCCGCGACCGCGATGCGCGCCCCGTCCAGGCCCTTCGACGCGCCCTGCTCCACGACCCATCGGGCCACCGCGAAGTTCTGCTCGATCGCCACCGGGTAACGCGCCTCGGGCGAGAGGTCGTACTCCGGGAACACGACCGCGGCCCCGGCCCCCACCGCCAGTTCACGCACCAGCCGGTCATGGGTGTGCGCGTTGCCGAACACCCAGCCCGCGCCATGGATGTACAACACCACCGGCAGCACGCCCTGGGCGCCGGCGGGCCGCACGATCCGCACCGGCACGGTCCCCGTCGGACCGCCCGTGATCGTCACCCACTCCTCGTCGACGGCGGGCTTGGCGATCTCACCCGACTGCACCTCGTCGACCGCCTTTCGACCCTCCGCCGGACCGAGATCGAAGAGGTACGGCGGGTTGGCGGTGGCCTCGGCGAACGCCGCGGCCTGGGGTTCGAGCACCGGCGTGACCGGCTCGACGAGGTCGGACATGGAAACTCCTGCTGTTCTCGTGGTGCGTTGTCTCGAGTGATCACGCTAGGACGCGCACCCGCACGGGACTTGGCCGTCCGTGCACGGTCAGTGGTCCCCCAGTGCACCATCCCGGAGGCGGCCCGGCCCGGATCCGGCCGCGCGGCGCGGCGGGACCGGCGCGACCGACGGAGTCGTCGAGCGGGCCCGGGTCGGCGGCCCCCGCGGGAACTCGGCTGCGCCCCACTCCTTAGGTGCACTAGCCTAAAACCTAGAGCCTCTAGCCACGATCGCGGCCCGACAGGAGCAAGCGTTGAACACGACCCGTACCGGCACGCTCAAGGTGCCCGGCGCCACCCTCCACTACGAGATCGCCGGCAGCGGGCCGGTCCTCCTCCTCATCCCCGGCGGAGCCGGCGACGCCGGGATGTACGCGGGCATGACACCGCTGTTGGCCGCTCACCACACGGTGGTCGCCTACGACCCGCGCGGCCTGTCCCGCAGCCCGCTCGACGACCCGGCCGACGCCCCGCACGCCGACGAGCAGGTCCGGGTGTGGAGCGAGGACGCGCACCGCCTGCTCGAACTGCTCGCCCCCGACGGGGAGGCGGCCGTGCTCGGCTGCAGCTCCGGCGCGGTAGTGGCGGTCGACCTGCTGGCCCGACGGCCGCAGCTGGTGCGCAGGGCGGTCGCGCACGAGCCGCCGCTGGTGGAGCTCCTCGAGGATCCCGCTCCGCACCGAGCGCTCTTCGCCGAGGTGCGCGAGACCCACCGGCGGGCGGGAGCCGAAGCCGCGATGGCCCGGCTCGGCGAGGGCCTGTCGGAGGGGACGGGGCGACGCGCGCCCGAGCAGCCGACGGAACTGCCGCCCGGCATACGGGAGATGGCCGGGCGGATGCACGCCAACCTGCCGGTCTTCCTCGGCCGCGTCCTGGTCCCGTTCTCCTCGTCCGTGCCCGACCTCGCGGCGCTCCGCCCGGTCGCCGACCGGCTGACGCCGGCCGCGGGGCGGGACTCCCGCGACCAGGCGGCGCTGTACGGGCCGGCCGTGCGGCTCTCGGAGCTCCTCGGATCCGGGTTCGCGGAGTTCCCCGGCGGCCATCTCGGCGCCGTCGAGGACCCGGAGGGGTTCGCCGGACGCCTGCTGACCGTACTGAAGTGAACGGCCCCGCCCCCTGAGGAGGACAGGGGGCGGGGCCGCCGTTCACCGCACCGCGTCAGCACAGACGGCCGACGTAGTAGGCGCCCTGGATCTTTCCGGCCGGCCCCAGCCAGGTCGTGCCGGGGCCGACACAGCGCTCGTAGTCCGGCGCCAGGGCGACCTCGACCTTGACGACCACCCGGGAACCGTCGGACGTGCAGTGGTTGTAGTAGGCGTCGGAGCTGGTCTTGTAGAAGCCGCACGGGTCCGCGGCCGCGGGGCTCGCGGTGGCGGCGGTCACCGCGCCCAGCGAGGCGACCACGAGAGCGGCGGAACCGATGGTGCTGAGCACCGTACGACGAAGGCGCACGACGAGACTCCTTGACGGATCGAAGGGCGGCACGGGGGCGGGTCCCCCGGCCGGCGGACGGCGGTTGCCTGCCCCAGGATCGGGGCGCGGAGCCGGGGACGGCCGCGGGTCGCGTCGACGTTCACCCCGGGAATCGTTTCGTCGGTCCGCCGTTGGAGTGGATCTTCCTCGGGGGGCGACTCGACGGCGTGGATCCGGGGCAGGGCGGGCCGGTTTCACCCGGCTGACCGCCCTGAGTGGTGGACCGGCTCGCGCTGGCTGACGGTGGATCACGTCAGGCCGGGTCAGGTGAGCTGACGAGGTGTCGGCTGCCCGGTCGGGACGGAAGGACCATCAGATGCGCTCTGCTCGAATGATCCTGGCCACCGCGGCGGCCTCGGCCGCCCTGGCGATCGGCGCCCCGGGCGCCCTCGCCGCCGACGGGGACTGGGACCACGACAGCTCCTCCTACAGCAAGGAGGACGGCTCGGCGGCCAAGGAGGACGGCTCCGCGGCCAAGGAGAAGGAGGAAGGCTCCTGGTCCGGCAAGGAGCACGGCAAGGAGGAACACGGGAAGGAAGAGCACGGCAAGGGCGAGCACGACGGACCGCACGGCGGGATGCACACCGGCGGCGGCGCCCTGACCGCGGTGGACCAGGACGGCGACCGCGGCGCGGCGAAGGACCCCCGGTTCGACCCGGAGACCTACAAGGAGAAGGACAAGGACTGGGAGGCCGCCGACACCAACAAGGAAGAGCACGGCTCGGGCTCCTGGGAGGGCGGCAAGGAGGAGTCGAGCGGCTGGAGCGGTAAGCACGACAAGCCCAGCGGCGGCATGCACACCGGCGGCGGCGCTCTCGCCGGCCCCTCGGTGACCGCGGCCGGACTCGGCGTCCTCGCCGTGGCCGGCACCGGCGTGTACGCCCTGCGCCGCAGGAGGACGGCAGGGGGTGTGGCCTGATCATGCCTGACGCGATAGCAGCCGCGGCCGCCACGCTCGCCCCGCGTGGCGGTCCGGCCGGCTGCCGGCGACCGCCG
>NZ_JBEPBI010000168.1:0-17183 GCF_040299045.1 Streptomyces sp. NPDC001027 | reverse complement strand
CGCGGAGGGCCGCGCGGGCCGCGCAGAGGCCCATGCGGAGGGCCGCGCGGGCCGCGCAGAGGCCCATGCGGAGGGCCGCGCAGAAAGCTGAGCGGCCCAGCGCCGGCGCCCGCCGGTGGCCCGTCCCGGTCGGGCGCCGGCGCAGGGCCCGGTCGGGCGCACGTCCCGGTCGGGCGCGCAGCCCACGGTCCGGCCGGAGCCGGGCTAGCCCGCGTAGAACAGTTCGTCCACCACGGTCCGGGCCCGGCGGGCGGTGCGCCGGTAGTCGTCCAGCATGTCGCCGACGCGCCCGGGGCCGTAGCCGAGGTACCGGCCCACCGCGACCAGCTCGCGCGGGTCGGAGGGGAACGTGTCTCCCGCGCGGCCGCGGACCAGCATCACCGCGTTGCGCACCCGCGTGGCCAGCACCCACGCCTCGTCCAGCGTCGCCGCCTCCTCCTGCGGGATGAGGCCGGCGTCGCGGGCGGCGGTGAGCGCCTGCCGGGTGCGGGTGGTCCGCAGCCCCGGATGCGTCGCGCCGTGCCGCATCTGGATCAGCTGCACGGTCCACTCGACGTCGGACAGGCCGCCCGGGCCGAGCTTGGTGTGCAGCTTGGGATCGGCGCCCCGGGGCAGCCGCTCCGACTCCATCCGGGCCTTCAGCCGCCGGATCTCCCGCACGGCCTCGTCGGTGAGCCCGCCCGCCGGATACCGCAGGGGGTCGGCGAGTTCGAGGAACCTGCCCCCCAACTCCTCGTCCCCCGCGACGACTTCTGCGCGCAGCAGCGCCTGCGACTCCCACACCAGCGACCACCGCCGGTAGTAGGCGTCGTACGACTTCAGCGTGCGCACGAGCGGCCCGGACTTGCCCTCCGGGCGCAGGTCGGCGTCGACGAGCAGCGGCGGGTCGGCGCTGGGGATCTGCAGGAGCCGGCGCATCTCGGAGACGACCTTGTTGGCGGCCTGTGCGGCCTCCCGCTCGTCGACGCCGTCCCGCGGCTCGTGGACGAAGAGGACGTCCGCGTCGGAGCCGTAGCCCAGTTCGTGGCCGCCGAAGCGCCCCATGCCGATGACGGCGAAGCGGGTGGGCAGGGTGTCGCCCCAGCCCTCGCGGACGACGGCGCGCAGGGTGCCGGACAGCGTGGCGGCGGTGAGGTCGGACACGGCGCCGCCGACCAGGTCCACGAGGGCTCCCTGGTCGGCCTCGACGGGCTGCGCCTCGGTGCCGTACGAGCCGACGATGTCCGCGGCGGCGATGCGGAACAGCTCGCGCCGGCGGACCCCGCGTGCGGCGGCGACCGCCTGCACGGCCCCGTCGGCCCGCCGCACCGCGGCGAGGATCTCCTGTTCCAGCAGGGCGCGTCCGCGCGGCTCGAGCCCGCCGCCGTCGCCGTCGCCGAGCAGCGCCACCGCCTCCGGTGCGCGCATCAGCAGGTCGGGGGCGAGCCGCCCGGCGGACAGCACACGGGCGAGGTTCTCCGCCGCGGCCCCCTCGTCCCGCAACAACCGCAGATACCAAGGGGTCTTGCCCAGGGCGTCGGAGACCTTGCGGAAGTTGAGCAGGCCCGCGTCCGGGTCGGCCGAGTCGGCGAACCATCCCAACAGGACGGGCAGCAGGGTGCGTTGGATGGCGGCCTTGCGGGTGACGCCGGAGGCCAGCGCCTCCAGGTGGCGCAGCGCGGCGGCCGGATCGGCGTAGCCGAGGGCGACGAGTCGTTCGCGGGCCGCCTCCGCACTCAACCGGGTCTCTCCCGGGGCGAGTTGGGCGACCGCGTCGAGCAGGGGCCGGTAGAACAGCTTCTCGTGCAGCCGTCGTACGACGGACGCGTGCCGCTTCCACTCCCGGCCGAGCTCGGCGACCGGGTCGGTGCGCAGGCCGAGGGAGCGGCCGAGCCGCCGCAGATCGGTCTCGTCCTCGGGGACCAGATGGGTCCGCCGCAGCCGGTAGAGCTGGATGCGGTGCTCCATGGAACGCAGGAAGCGGTACGCGGCGTCCAGTTGCACCGCGTCGGCGCGTCCGACGTAGCCGCCCGTGGCGAGCGCCTGCAGGGCGTCGAGCGTGGTGCCGCTGCGCAGCGAGCCGTCGGCGCGCCCGTGCACCAGCTGCAGCAGCTGCACGGCGAACTCGACGTCCCGCAGTCCGCCGGGCCCGAGCTTGAGTTCGCGCTCGACCTCGGCGACCGGGATGTTCTCGATGACCCTGCGCCGCATGTTCTGCACGTCGACGACGAAGTTCTCCCGCTCCGCCGCCTTCCACACCATCGGCTCCACGGCGGCGACGTAGTCCGCGCCCAGCTCCAGGTCGCCGGCCACCGGCCGCGCCTTCAGCAGGGCCTGGAACTCCCAGGTCTTGGCCCACCGCTGGTAGTAGGCGAGATGGCTGCTGAGGGTGCGCACCAGCGGACCGTTGCGCCCCTCGGGCCGCAGGTTGGCGTCGACGGGCCAGATGGACCCTTCCACGGTGGTCTCGGAGCAGATCCTCATCATGTGCGACGCGAGTTTCGTGGCGGCCCGCAGCGCCTTGCCCTCGTCGGCCCCGTCGACGGCCTCGCCCACGAAGATGACGTCCACGTCGGACACGTAGTTCAGCTCGTGCCCACCGCACTTGCCCATCGCGATCACGGCGAGCCGGCACAGCGCGGCGTCGTCGGGGGCGGCCGCGCGGGCCAGGCCGAGGGCGGCCCGCAGGGTGGCGGTGGCGAGGTCGGCGAGCTCGGCGGCGGTCTCGGCGACGTCGGTGGTCCCGCACACGTCGCGGGCCGCGATGGACAGCAGGCAGCGCCGGTAGGAGACGCGCAGCGACACCGGGTCGGCGGCGTCGGCCAGTCCGCGCTCGAACTCCTCCACGCCGGGGTGCAGGTCCCGGGGCTCGTAGGTGACCAGCGCCTCCCAGTCCCGGGGATGCCGGGCGAGGTGGTCGGCGAGGGCGGCGGAGGCCCCCAGCACCCCCAGCAGCCGGTCCCGAAGGGGTTTGGCCGCGATCAGGGTGTCGAGCAGTTCGCGTCGCGCGGCGGGCCCGGGCTGGGCCTCCACCAGTCCGACGAGGCCGTGCAGGGCGAGGTCGGGGTCGGCGGTGGCGGCGAGCGCCTCCAGCAGAAAGGGGTCGTTGCGCACCGGGGACAGCTCGGGCCCGTCCAGCAGCCGCTCGGCGGCGGAGGGATCGGTGAAGCCGTGCCGCAACAGCCGAGTGAAGGTGCTGCTTCTGCGCCCCGGCGCCATCATCCCAGGCCTCCTCGTGCGATCAAGGTCGTCCGAAGTCGAGCGTAACCCCCGCCCCACGGTGGCGCTCCGGCCCGGTTTCGGGTTCTGTGGGGAACGGCGTGCCGCAACCGCCTGCGGGGCGCCGTACACAGGGACGACAAGGGAGTCACCCATGGACATGACCCTCGAAGTGATCCTGCTGCCGGTGTCGGACGTGGACCGCGCCAAGGAGTTCTACCGCGACAAGGTGGGCTTCCACGTCGATCTCGACGGCGAGGTGATGGAGGGGGTGCGGATCGTGCAGCTCACCCCGCCGGGCTCGGGCTGTTCGATCGCCCTGGTGGACGGTCTCCAGGTGCCGACGGGCACCCCGCAGCCGGGCACGTACCACGGCATGCAGCTCTGTGTGACGGACGCGAAGGCGGCGTACGAGGAGCTGACCGCCCGGGGCCTGGACGTCACCGAACCCCAGCAGTTCGCCCCGCAGGACGGCGCGACCTTCATGTACTTCAAGGACCCCGACGGCAACGGCTGGGCGATCCAGGAGTACCGCCGCCGCAAGACCGAGCCCCTCCACCAACTCCTGACAGAACTGGCCGCCCAGTAGCACCGGGCCCCGCCGGCTCCGGGTCGGCCCCGCGCAGCGGCGGGGCCGACCGTCCCTGACCGTCGGCCCTGGGCGCCGGAGCCACCCGCTGCTGTCGTGCGGCAGCCGGCGACGCTCATGACCGATGCCGCTAGCCGCTTCGCCCCCGCGAGATGGTGTCCCGCATCGCCTCCCGCAGGACGCGTCGTGCCTCGTGGATCTTCTCCCAGGCCCTCTCGTACGGCTGCGACCCTGGAATCGATCCCTCCTCCACGGCATTGCGGAGGGTGAGCACTGCCCCGATGACCTGGTCCGCGAGCGGAAGGACCGGGTTGGGGGCACTCAGTTCGACGTGGAACTGGTTCGCATACAGCCCGAGTTGATTGACTGCTTTCCTGGCGGCCTTCGCCCGGGCTTCGACCGGGCTTCCCAGATCGTGAGCCGTGTCGCTGATCGCCGACGCGGTCTGGGCCGCGGCGTCCAGAAACTCCACGTAGACCTTACGAAGGTTCTCCCGGTCCTGCTCGACCACGCTTCTCCGCCAGTGCAGGTGATCGGCCAGGGCCGTGCTCAGCCCACCCACGACGGTACCGATGACTACAGCCAGAAGGGTGCTCCACTGCATTCGTCGACGGTACGAGGAGCACCCGACGTCACACGATAGTCACACAGGAGGAAGGTATTTTGATCCGTTCGGGCGGTTTGGGATCACAGGGCGCGACACCAGCCCCGCCCGCAGCGGCGCCACGGGTCGGCCGAGCCCCGACGGCCCGGAGGCGGTCTTGGGTGAGGGGGTGGCAGGGCCGGCGGTTCATGGCCGTCGGCCCTGCGGGTCGTCGTAGCGGGGGCCCGCCCTGATCTGCGTCTCGGGGGCCGCCCTGACCTGCGGCTACAGCACCGGCAGGTTCTTGCGCAGCTCGAAGGCGGTGACCTCGGAGCGGTACTCCTCCCACTCCTGGCGCTTGTTGCGCAGGAAGAAGTCGAAGACGTGCTCGCCCAGGGTCTCGGCGACGAGGTCGCTGCGGTCCATCAGGGTCAGGGCCTCGCCGAGGTTCTGCGGGAGCGGCTCGATGCCCATGGCGCGGCGCTCGGCGTCCGAGAGCGCCCAGACGTCGTCCTCGGCGCCCGGCGGGAGCTCGTACCCCTCCTCGACGCCCTTGAGGCCGGCGGCGAGCAGCATGGCGTAGGCCAGGTACGGGTTGGCGCCGGTGTCGAGAGAGCGGACCTCGATGCGCGCGGAGCCGGTCTTGCCGGGCTTGTACATCGGCACGCGCACCAGGGCGGAGCGGTTGTTGTGGCCCCAGCAGATGTAGGACGGGGCTTCGCCGCCCGCGCCGGCGGTGCGCTCGGAGCCGCCCCAGATGCGCTTGTAGGAGTTGACCCACTGGTTGGTGACGGCGGCGATCTCGGCGGCGTGCTTCAGCAGGCCCGCGATGAAGGACCGGCCGACCTTGGACAGCTGGTACTCCGCGCCGGACTCGTAGAACGCGTTGCGGTCGCCCTCGAAGAGAGAGAGGTGGGTGTGCATGCCGGAGCCGGGGTGCTCGCTGAACGGCTTCGGCATGAAGGTCGCCTGGACGCCCTGCTCCAGCGCGACCTGCTTCATGACCAGGCGGAACGTCATGATGTTGTCGGCCGTGGAGAGCGCGTCGGCGTAGCGCAGGTCGATCTCCTGCTGACCGGGGGCGCCCTCGTGGTGGGAGAACTCGACCGAGATGCCCATCGACTCGAGCATGGTGATCGCCTGGCGGCGGAAGTCCATGCCGATGTTGTGCGGGGTGTGGTCGAAGTAGCCGGAGTTGTCGGCCGGGGTCGGGCGGGAGCCGTCGGTCGGCTTGTCCTTCAGCAGGAAGAACTCGATCTCCGGGTGGGTGTAGAACGTGAAGCCCAGGTCGGAGGCGCGGGCGAGGGCGCGCTTGAGGACGTAGCGGGGGTCGGCGAAGGACGGGGAGCCGTCCGGCATGAGGATGTCGCAGAACATGCGGGCGGTGCCGGGGGCCTCCGCGCGCCAGGGCAGGACCTGGAAGGTGGAGGGGTCCGGCTTGGCGATCATGTCGGACTCGTAGACCCGGGCGAAGCCCTCGATCGCGGAGCCGTCGAAGCCGATGCCCTCGTCGAAGGCCTGTTCGAGCTCGGCGGGGGCCACGGCGACGGACTTGAGGAAGCCCAGCACGTCCGTGAACCACAGCCGTACGAACCGGATGTCGCGCTCCTCCAACGTCCGGAGCACGAACTCCTGCTGCTTGTCCATCTTCCGCTTCCCCATCCTTGCTGGTCAGGCCGCCTGCCTCCGGTCCCGTGGAGCGGCGGTCGGGCACCTGAGCATCAGACCACATCCCCGTTTCGGGCGCGTTGCCGACCATGATCGCCTCGGCGACCCGGATCTGAACGCCTCATGTCCGGCGGGTGTCCTGCTCTGTCGCCCATCTTGCCTGCTCGGACCGGCATCCGTAATGCCCGACCCCCTCCGTCTCCCGCCTCCGCTTAATTTGCATCTCAAATGCAACTTTAACTAGGGTGCCGAACGGCCGTACGGGGCGAACTCCGTGACCCCGTGACCCCGTGAGCTCGAGGAGCCCCGATGCTGTCCGAACAGTCCGCAGCCACCGTCCGCGCCACCCTCCCCGTGGTGGGCGCGGCCATCGGCGACATCACCGAGCGGTTCTACGCCGGTCTCTTCGCCGCCCACCCCGAGCTGCTGCGCGACCTGTTCAACCGGGGCAACCAGGCGGCCGGCACGCAGCGCCAGGCCCTGGCCGGCTCCATCGCCGCCTTCGCACGCCACCTCGTCGACCACCCCGAGGACCGCCCCGACGCGATGCTCGGCCGGATCGCCCACAAGCACGCCTCGCTGGGCGTCGCGCCCGAGCAGTACCCGGTCGTCCACGAACACCTCTTCGCCGCCATCGCGGACGTCCTCGGCGAGGCGGTCACCCCCGAGGTGGCGGCAGCCTGGGACGAGGTCTACTGGCTGATGGCGAACGCGCTGATCGCCCTCGAGCGGCGGCTCCGCGAGGAGCGGGAGGGCGGCGCGGAGGCCGGTCAGTGGCGGGAGTGGGAGGTCGTGGAGCGCTTCGAGGAGACCGCGGACGTCGTCACCTTCCGGCTGCGGCCGCGGGACGGGGCCCCCGTCCGGGAGTTCCGTGCGGGCCAGTACGTGTCCGTGCGCGCCCGGCTCGCCGACGGGGCCCGCCAGATACGCCAGTACAGCCTCTCGGGGGCGCCGGACGCGGAGCTGCGGCAGATCAGCGTCAAGCGCGTGGCCGGCGGCGGGACGGCGGAGTCGGGCGCGCTCACACCCGAGGGCGAGGTCTCCCAGCACCTCCACGCGCGCGTGCGGGAAGGCGACGTGCTGGAGCTCTCCGCGCCGTACGGCGACCTGGTCCTCGCCGACGCCGACGGCGCCCCGCTGCTGCTGGCCTCGGCCGGCATCGGCGTCACCCCGATCGTCGCCATGCTGGCCCACCTCGCGGCCGTCGGGTACGACGCTCCCGTCACCGTCGTCCACGCGGACCGCTCCCCCGCGCACCACGCCCTGCGCGCGGACCACGAGGCCTACGCGGCGAAGCTGCCGGACGCCGGCGTGCACCTCTGGTACGAGCGGGAGGCCCCGGCGGACGCCCGGACCGGGCTGGCCGACCTCACCGACGTGCCCGTCGCGCCCGGCACGCGCGCGTACCTGTGCGGCCCGCTGCCCTTCATGCGGACGGTGCGGACGCAGCTGATCGCGAAGGGGGTCGCCCCGGCGGACGTCCACTACGAGGTGTTCGGCCCCGACCTGTGGCTGGCGACGGCGGGCTGACGCCTGGCCGCGGCCGCACCCCGGACGGCGGACCTCGCCGTCCGGCGACCCGGGGGCGCCGCGCGGGTCAGGCCCGTCCGGGAATCCCCAGCAGCAGCGGGCCCGTCGGCTCCGTCACGAGGTCCGCCAGCGTGAGCGGGTCCAGGGAGCGGTAGAACGCCTCCTGGGCCCGGCGCAGGGCGCCTCGCAGGCGGCAGGCCGAACTCAGGGGGCAGGGGACGACTCCGCCCTCGCAGTCGACGACGTCGCCGTCCCCCTCGAAGGCGCGGACGACGGCGCCCACCGACGCCGCGCGGCCGGGTCCGGTGAGGGCGAGGCCGCCGCCCCTGCCCCGCCGGGCCTCGAGCAGCCTCATGTGCTGGAGCTCGGCGACGACCTTCGCCGCGTGGGTGTAGGGGACCTCCATCGCCGCGGCCACCTCCCGGGTCGTGGGAGTGACCTGCGGGTTCTCGCCCGTCACCGCGAGTCGCATCAGGACGCGCAGTGCAAGGTCGGTGGATCGCAACAGCCGCATGAGACGAAGCGTAGATAATGCGCATCTCGGGTTCAAATTATCTCGGCCCTCTGCCGTGACCCGTCTACGACAAACCCGCGCGTCGCATTACGATCAGCGGACCCGTTCGTCAGTTCCCCCTTTCCCCAGAAGGACAGGCCTCATGGGTTCCGCCAACACCACCGGCAGTGCGGCGCGCAAGGCGCGCATAGAGGAGATGCGGCGGGCCGAACAGGCTCGTGAGCGACGAGGGCGGTTCCTCGTGATCGGGGGCAGCGTCCTCGCCGTCGTCGCGCTCGTCGCCGGCGGCGTGTTCGTCGTGAAGTCGCAGTCCGGCGACGACGCCTCCGCCGCCGACTCCAAGTCCTCCGGGAAGTTCGTCACCGGCGCCGACGGGGTGAAGACGTGGAAGGGGAAGCTGGGGCGCACGCACGTCGCGAAGACCGTGAAGTACCCGACCGAACCGCCCGTCGGCGGCGACCACAACCAGGTCTGGATGAACTGCAACGGCGACGTCTACACCAAGGCGCTGAACAACATGAACGCCGTGCACTCGCTGGAGCACGGCGCGGTCTGGGTGACGTACAACAGCAAGGCGGCCAAGGCGGACGTAGCGGCCCTCGCCGCCAAGGTGAAGAAGACGCCCTACACGCTGATGAGCCCGGACGACGCCCAGGCCGACCCGATCATGCTCACCGCCTGGGGGCACCAGCGCACGGTGACCGGCGCGAGCGACCCGAACGTGGACGCGTTCTTCGCGAAGTTCGTGCAGGGCTCGCAGACGCCCGAGCCGGGCGCGGCGTGCACGGGCGGGCTGCCGCAGTGAGGTACGCGGGAGTGGCCGTCGCCGTCGCCGGGGTGCTCGTCGCCGCGGGAGCGGTCACCTACTCGGTGGCCGAGGACGGCGGGACGGGCGCCGACGCCCCGGCCGCCGACTCCGCCGACGCCGGGTTCGCCCGGGACATGGCCGTGCACCACCAGCAGGCCGTCGAGATGTCGTACATCGTGCGCGACCGGACGACCGACGAGGAGGTGCGGCGGCTCGCGTACGACATCGCGCAGACCCAGGCCAACCAGCGCGGCATGCTGATCGGCTGGCTGGACCTGTGGGGGCTGCCGAAGGTGTCGCCCGACCCGCCCATGACCTGGATGGGCATGCGCGGGATGAGCGGCGGCGAGGGCGGGGCGCTCATGGTCGGCATGGCCACCGACGCCGAGATGAAGCGGCTCGGCACGCTCAACGGCAAGCAGGCCGAGATCCTCTACCTCCAGCTCATGACCGCCCACCACAAGGGCGGTGTCCACATGGCCCAGGGCTGCGTCGACAAGTGCACGGTCGGCGTGGAGAAACGACTCGCGCAGGGCATGGTCGAGGCCCAGCAGTCGGAGATCGGCCTCATGGCGGACATGCTGAAGGCGCGCGGGGCCAAGCCCTGACCGCTCGGGCGGACGGTCGGGCGGACCGGCCCGCGGACAGTGCCGTGGACAGCGCCGTGGACAGGCCCGTGAACGGGGCTACGGCCCGGTCGTGGCCTGCTTGATCCCCTTGGCGGCCCAAGTCGTAGGGTTTTCCCTCGACTTCGCGGACGTAACCGTCAAACCATGCCAGAAAGCGGTCACTTGGGCCCTTCTTGGTATGCGCATTCCCCTGGCATGAAGGGTTCGTCGCAAGAGTGGCCCGCACGTCGAGTGATCCACTCGCGTCGAACCACCTACAGGGGGTCCTATGAGATCCAATCGCGCCACGCTGCGCGCCGCGAGCATGGCAGCGACACTGCCCATGATCGTCGGCGCGCTGGCGCTCGGCATACCCGCGGCCCACGCCGCGGACGCCCCGGCCCGCGACACGCTGGCGGGCACCAAGCCCGCGTGGGCCACGGCCAAGGCGGACAAGGGTTCGACCTCGGACAGCGCAAAGGTCTCCGCCCGGGTCTACCTCGCGGGACGTGACGCCGCCTCTCTCGCGAAGTACGCGAAGGCGGTCTCCGACCCGAGCTCCGCCGCCTACGGCAGGTACCTCTCCGCCGCGCAGGCGAAGGCCCGCTACGGCGCGACCGCGGCCCAGGTGGCCGCCGTGAAGGCGTGGCTGACGGCGGCCGGTCTGAAGGTGACCGGCACGACCGAGCACTACGTCTCCGTCAGCGGTGACGTGGCCGCCGCCGAGAAGGCGTTCGGCACCCAGCTGCACAACTACGCCAAGGGTTCGAAGACGTACCGGGCCCCGGCGAAGGCGGCCACCGTCCCGGACAGCCTGGACGGCGCCGTGCTGACCGTCACCGGCCTGGACAACGCCCCGCACAAGGCGACCCACAGCGACCAGCTCCCGGGCCCCGGCGCCGCGTTCAAGAACGCGGGACCGTTCTCCTCGTACTACGGCTCGAACGTCGCGACCACGCTGCCGAAGGCGTACGGCAAGGCGATCCCGTACGCCGTCGAGGGCTACACGGGCAAGCAGCTGCGCGCCGCCTACGGCGCGGGCGCCTACACGGGCAAGGGCGTGCGCGTCGCGATCACCGACGCCTTCGCCTCGCCGACGATCGCCTTCGACGCGGCCACGTACGCGAAGAAGCACGGCGACGCGGCCTGGAAGACCGGCCAGCTGCGCCAGGTGCTGCCGAAGGACTACACCCACACCGGCGCCGACGAGTGCGACGCCTCGGGCTGGTACGGCGAGGAGACCCTCGACGTCGAGGCCGTGCACGCGGTCGCGCCGGCCGCGAACGTCACGTACGTGGGCGCGGCGTCCTGCATGGACGACGACCTGCTCGACTCGCTCAGCAAGATCGTCGACAACCACCTGGCCGACATCGTCTCCAACTCGTGGGGCGACGTCGAGGCCAACCAGACGCCGGACCTGGCGGCCGCCTACGACCAGGTCTTCCAGTTCGGCGCGGTCGAGGGGATCGGCTTCTACTTCTCCTCCGGCGACAACGGCGACGAGGTCGCCAACACCGGCACGAAGCAGGTCGACACCCCGGCCAACTCGGCCTGGGTGACGGCGGTCGGCGGCACCTCGCTGGCGGTCGGCAAGGGCGACAAGTACCTGTGGGAGACCGGCTGGGGCACCGAGAAGGCCTCGCTGTCCGCGGACGGCAAGAGCTGGACGAACTTCCCCGGGGCCTACACCTCGGGCGCGGGCGGCGGCACCAGCAAGACGGTCGCCGAGCCGTACTACCAGAAGGGCGTCGTCCCGAAGGCGCTCGCCACGGCCAACAACGCCGCCGGCAACCGCGTCGTCCCGGACATCGCGGCGATCGCCGACCCGAACACCGGCTTCAAGGTCGGCCAGACCCAGACCTTCCCGGACGGGTCCGAGCAGTACAGCGAGTACCGCATCGGCGGCACCTCGCTGGCCGCGCCGGTCATCGCGGCCGTGCAGGCGCTGGCCCAGGAGGCGCGCGGCGGCGAGGCGATCGGTTTCGCCAACCCGTCGATCTACTCCAAGTACGGCTCGCGGGTCTACCACGACGTGACCGACAACCCCACGGGGTACGGACTCGCCGTGGCGCGCGTCGACTTCGCCAACGGCGTCGACGCCACCGGCGGCCTGCTGACCTCCGTCCGCAGCCTCGGCAAGGACAGCTCGCTGTCCGCGGTGAAGGGCTACGACGACGTCACCGGCGTGGGCACGCCCGCGAGCGGTTACGTGGACTCGTACCGCCGCCACTGAGCACTGCGGAGGCGTGGCCGAACGTCGCGTGACGTGAAGGGGGCGTGAGGTGAGAGACACCTCACGCCCCCCATCGCGTCGCTCTGACGATTACACTGTTCCCGTGCCTCAACTTCGTCTCGCCCTGAACCAGATCGACTCGCGTGTCGGCGACCTCGCCGGCAACACCGAAACGATCCTCCGCTGGACCCGGCACTCCGCCGAGCAGGGGGCCCACCTCGTGGCGTTCCCGGAGATGGCGCTGACCGGGTATCCCGTCGAGGACCTCGCCCTGCGCTCCTCCTTCGTCGAGGCCTCCCGCACCGCGCTGCGCCGGCTCGCCGTGCGCCTCGCCGACGAGGGCTTCGGCGGCCTGCCGGTCGTCGTCGGCTACCTCGACCGGTCGGAGAACGACCAGCCGCGGTTCGGCCGTCCGGCCGGCTCCCCGCGCAACGCCGCGGCGGTGCTGCACGGCGGCGAGGTGGTGCTGTCCTTCGCCAAACACCACCTGCCCAACTACGGCGTCTTCGACGAGTTCCGCTACTTCGTGCCCGGCGACACCATGCCGGTGCTGCGCGTCCACGGCGTCGACGTGGCCCTCGCGATCTGCGAGGACCTGTGGCAGGACGGCGGCCGGGTCCCCGCCGCACGCTCGGCGCAGGCGGGGCTCCTGCTCTCGGTCAACGCCTCGCCCTACGAGCGGGACAAGGACGACACCCGCCTGGAGCTGGTCCGAAAGCGCGCGCAGGAGGCCGGCTGCACCACCGCCTACCTCGCGATGATCGGCGGTCAGGACGAGCTCGTCTTCGACGGCGACTCGATCGTCGTCGACAAGGACGGCGAGGTGGTCGCGCGGGCCCCGCAGTTCTCCGAGGGCTGCGTGGTCCTGGACCTCGAGCTGCCCGCGGCCTCCCCCGACGCGCCGACGGGCGTCGTGGACGACGGTCTGCGCATCGACCGCGTGGTGCTGTCCGAGAAACCGCTGCCGCGTTACGAGCCCGAGCTGAGCGGCGGGTACGCGGAGCGGCTGGACGACGCCGAGGAGGTCTACTCGGCGCTGGTCGTGGGGCTGCGGGCGTACGTCGCGAAGAACGGCTTCCGTTCCGTGCTCATCGGTCTGTCGGGCGGGATCGACTCGGCGCTCGTCGCGGCCCTCGCCTGTGACGCGGTGGGCGCGCAGAACGTGTACGGCGTGTCGATGCCGTCCAAGTACTCCTCCGACCACTCGAAGGGCGACGCGGCGGAGCTGGCCCGGCGCACCGGGCTGAACTTCCGCACGGTGCCGATCGAGCCGATGTTCGACGCGTACATGGGCTCGCTGGGCCTGACGGGCCTGGCCGAGGAGAACCTCCAGTCGCGCCTGCGCGGGACGATGCTGATGGCCATCTCCAACCAGGAGGGCCACATCGTCCTCGCCCCCGGCAACAAGTCGGAGCTGGCGGTCGGCTACTCGACCCTGTACGGGGACTCGGTCGGCGCGTACGGCCCCATCAAGGACGTCTACAAGACGTGGGTCTTCCGCCTCGCGGAGTGGCGCAACCGCGCCGCCGCCGAGCGGGGCCAGACCCCGCCGATCCCGGAGAACTCGATCACCAAGCCGCCGAGCGCCGAGCTGCGCCCCGGCCAGGTGGACACGGACTCGCTCCCGGACTACCCCGTCCTCGACGCGATCCTGGAGATGTACGTGGACCGGGACCAGGGCGCGGACGCCATCGTCGCCGCCGGGTACGACCCCGCGCTGGTCGCCAAGACGCTGCGCATGGTCGACACCGCCGAGTACAAGCGGCGTCAGTACCCGCCGGGCGCGAAGATCTCGGCGAAGGGCTTCGGCAAGGACCGCCGCCTCCCCATCACGAACGGCTGGCGCGAGTCAGTGTGACGGGACGCCGGAACGCCCCGCCGAAGCTCCCCACAAAACCCCCTCAGGGCGACGAGCCAACCCACTCGGGGTGACAAGCCAACCGGGTCGAGGTGACAAGCCGACCCGGCCGAGGCGGCAAGGCGGCCCGGTCGAGGGCCGCGAGGCGGCCGGGCGGCGTGGTCGCGCGGCTCGGCCGAGTCGGCCGGACGGGCCGGGGCGGCGGACCGGCCGGCATGACCGGCGGACCGGCCGGCGTGACCGGCGGACCGGCCGACGGCGGCGAAGTGGACCGGCCGGCCGGGACCGCGGGGCGGACCGGCCGGCCTTCGCCGATGGCCGCGTCAGTGGTGGGCCGGGGCTTCCGACGGGCGGGGCACGTGGGTGGCGACCACGCGGTCGCGGACGGGGCGTCGCGGAGCGCGGCGGGCGTCGACGGCGTACGCGACGCCGGCCACCCCGAGGCCCAGCACCGCCAGGGCCGCCCCCGCGACCGCCGGGGAGGTCACGCCGTAGCCGGCGGCGAGGGTCAGGCCGCCGATCCAGGCGCCGCCGGCGTTGGCCATGTTGAACGCGGCCTGGTTGGCGGAGGAGGCCAGCGAGGGGCCCTCGGTCGCCCGCTCCATCACCATCAGGTTGAGCGGGGAGCCCGTCACGAACGCCGCGACGCCCAGCAGGACCACGGCCAGCGCGCCGCCCCAGGGCGTCGTCATCAGCAGCGGAAACAGGGCGAGGACCGCGGCCAGCGAGGTGAGTCCGGCGAACAGGGTGGGCCGCATCGCGTGGTCGGCGAGCCGGCCGCCGATCAGGTTGCCGACGGTGGCGCCGACGCCGAACAGCGCCAGCAGCAGCGTCACGCTGGAGCCGGCGTAACCGGCGGAGTCCGTCAGCATGGGCGTGATGTAGCTGTAGGCGGCGAACAGGGCGCCGAAGCCGGCCACCGTCGTGCCGAGCGCCAGCCACACCGGCAGCGACCGCAGGGCGGACAGCTCGCGGCGCAGGCCGACGGCCGGAGCGCGGGTGTGGTCGTGCGGGATCAGCAGGGCCAGGGCGGCGATCGCCGCCAGGCCGATCACGCTGACGCCGAGGAAGGCCGACCGCCAGCCGAGGTGCTGGCCCACGAGGGTGGCGGCGGGGACGCCCGCGATGTTGGCGACGGTCAGTCCGAGGAACATCAGCGACACCGAGCGGGCCTTGCGCTCCGGCGCGACCAGGGTGGTGGCCACCACCGCGCCGACGCCGAAGAAGGCGCCGTGCGGCAGACCGCTGAGGAAGCGGGCGGCCAGCAGCCAGCCGTTGTCCGGGGCCAGCGCGGAGAGCGCGTTGCCCGCGACGAAGAGGACCATGAGGGCGATCAGTACGGTGCGGCGGGGCATCCGCGCGGTCGCCGCGGCGAGCAGCGGCGCGCCGATGACGACGCCGAGCGCGTACGCGGAGACCAGGTGTCCGGCCGCCGGGATGGAGATGTGCAGGTCGCCCGCGACGTCGGGCAGCAGGCCCATCATCACGAACTCGGTGGTGCCGATGCCGAAGGCACCCACGGCCAGGGCGAGCAGGGCCAGAGGCATGAAGGACTTGCCTTTCAGGGAGAGCGGATTCCGTTCATCATACGTTTCGTATGTTCAAGTACGGAACAAAGTCTCCCCGGCCCGGTATTCCGGCGGGCGACGCCCTGGTTACGTTGTGGTGACCTTCACACGAGCGGCCACCGGCAGATGGTCGCTGCCCGTCTTCGGCAGCGTCCACGAGGTGACCGGCTCGACGCCCTTCACCATGATCTGGTCGATCCGCGCCATCGGGAACGAGGCGGGCCAGCTGAAACCGAAGCCGCTGCCCGCGGCGCCCTGCGTGGAGCGCATCTGGGAGGTCACGGCGTTCAGCGAGCGGTCGTTCATGGTGCCGTTGAGGTCGCCGAGCAGGATCACCCGGGTCAGCCTCTCCTCGGCGATCGCCTCGCCCAGCGCGTCGGCGCTCTTGTCGCGCTGCCGGGCGGTGAACCCGGCCTGCAGCTTGACCCGCACCGAGGGCAGGTGCGCCACGTAGAAGGCGACCTCCCCCTGCGGAGTCTCGACGGCCGCCCGCATCGCGCGCGTCCAGCCCAGCTCGATGTCGACGGCCCGCACGCCGCTGAGCGGGTACTTGCTCCACAGCCCGACCGTGCCCTGCACCGAGTGGTACCGGTACGTCGCCGCCAACGCCTCCTCGTACACCGGGACGGCCGAGGCGGTCAGCTCCTCCAGGGCCACCACGTCCGCCCCGGAGGCGGCCACGTCCCGGGCGGTGCCCGCCGGATCGGGGTTGTCGGCGTTGACGTTGTGGGTGGCCACGGTGAGGTCGCCGCCGCCGCCGGTCCGGTCGACCAGCAGCCCGCCGAAGAGGTTCGTCCACACCACGACCGGCAGGACGACGGCGATCAGCGCGGTCGCCGACCTGCGCACCACCGCGAGCACCAGCAGCACCGGCACGAACACGCCGATCCAGGGCAGGAACGTCTCCGTCAGGCTGCCGAGGTTGCCGAACCGGTTGGGGATGCGCGAGTGCAGCAGCATCACCAGGGACAGCGCCAGCGCCACGCCCGCGACGACCAGACCGCGCCGCCAGATGCGCGGGTCGCCACGCCAGCCCGTGGTCAGCCGGCCGAGCAGACGTCCGATCAGGCGCCGGAGCCGGACTCCCCGAGGCTCGTGTCCCGAGTCTCCGTTGCCGTCCGTCTCCGTCATGTACGCCTGCTGCGCCATACCGTCGCCTCACTGCCTGCCGTGCACCGTCCAACCCCCGGGTACGACCCTAGGGGATGATCGGCTTGGTTCTCGCCGTCCCGTGACGGCCGTACGGGGACGAGGACGAAGGGCGCGGCGCGACGGGTTCCGGAACCGGCGGGCAGGGCCCGGTCTGTGACGGAACGCTCACATCGGGGTTACGCGTCCGGCGAGCTGACGGGGCGTAGGCCGGCGAGCAGCGAGTCGACGATGCGCCCCGGCAGGTCCTCGGGCAGATCGGCGTCGGGGCGCAGCACGGCACGCACGAGCATGGGGCCGACGAACATGTCGTTGATCAGTTCGATGTCGAGGTCGGCGCGGAGTTCGCCGTTCTCCTGTCCCCGGCGCAGGACTTCGACGCCCAGCCTGCGCCGGGGCGCTATCACCGTGTTGTGGTACGCCGTCCAGATCTGCGGGCTGCTCTTCATCTGGGCGTGGACGTTGTGCAGGATCGCCGAGGAGCGGCTGGCGAGTCCGCGCCGGCGCAGCGCCTCCAGCAGCACGACCAGGTCGTCGCGCATGGAGGTGCCGGGGAGTTCGGGGTCGTCCGGCTCGGCGGCCCGCAGCACGTCGACGAACAGCGCCTCCTTGCCGCTCCAGCGCCGGTAGATGGTGGCCTTGCCGACGCCGGCGGTGCGGGCGATGCGCTCGATGGACATCTCGGCGAGCGAGACGCCGTCCTCGAGCAGCTTCATCGTGACCTCGATGATGGCCCGTTCCAGGGCTTCGTTCCGGGGCCGCCCCCGGACGGGCTGCTCGACGGCTGAGCTGTCGGCGGGGCTCACGTCCACTGATCCTTTCGTCGCACTGGGGGAATTGTCGCCCACGGGGCGGGCGGAGGCGGCGGCCGTCCGCC
>NZ_JBEPBI010000167.1:0-17333 GCF_040299045.1 Streptomyces sp. NPDC001027 | reverse complement strand
GGCCCGTCGGCGGAGGCCGAACTCGCCGCGCTGCGGCTGCCCGGCCCGGACGACCCGGGGCCGCGCGAGATCCGGCTCGACCCGCTCCGCTCCGTACTCGACCGCCGCCGCGAAGTGCTGCTGCAGCGCCTCGCGGCGTGCCACGTCCGCTACGGCGAACCCGTCGGGGTGGCCGGTACGGGCGACGGCACCGCGCTCACCACCCGCTGGAAGCTGGCGTGGACCCCGGCCGTGCCCGTACGACTCGACCTGGCCGGAGTGCGCGGAGTCACCCCCGCCCAGGCCGCCGAGGGAACCCTCCGCGAGGCCCACCGCCACGAGAGTGCCGCCACCTGCGCCCACGTCATCGCCGGGCTCCGGGCGGCCGCCCGCTGCGACCTGTCCGCCCTGGTCGGCGAACGCCTCGCCGATGCAGCCGACATGCTGCCCTCGGCCGCAACCCTCCCCGAACTCCTCGACGCAGTCGACCTGTTGGAGGCACTGCGCCGGGGCCACCTGCCCGGCGCCACACCCGAGCGTGAGCGGGACGTCGCCGAGCTGACCGACACCCTCCTCGAATCCGCCGTCCGCGCCCTGCCCGGACTGGCCGGCAGCGACCGGCCCGAGGACGCCGCCGCCCTGATCGCCCTCACCGCCCGCACCGGCGAACAACGCCTTGGTCTGCGCCTGGACGACGCCCTCGACACCCTCGCGCGCACCGGCTCCCCACTGATCCAGGGCGCCGCCCTGGCCGCCCGGGTCCTGCTCGACCTCGACGACGCAGCCGCCCTGGGCGCCCGCCTCGCCGGCTGGATCGACACCGCCGCCGACCCGGACGGACGCCGTCGCCTGACCCGGCTGCTCACCGGCCTGCTCGGCGCCACCGCGCCCCTCCTGGAAGCGGCCCCCGCCGCCCTGGACCCGCTGCTCGACCGCATCGAGACGCTCACCGACCAGGACTTCCTGGAGCGGCTGCCCGCCCTGCGCGGCGGCTTCGACACCCTCACCCCGGCCGGCCGCGGCCGACTCCTCGACACCGTCACCGAACGCCTCGGCGACCGGATCGACCCGACCCTCACCGCCCCACCCGAACTCCTCGCCACGTGGACGGCGGCCGACGCGGCCGGTCTCGCCGAGCTGACGGCACTCGGACTTCCCGTGCCGACCTTTGCGGCGGCTGCACCCGAACGCCTCGCACCGGCGCCGCGACCGGCGCCCGCGTCCCGACTCACCCCCGCCGACCGCTGGCGCCTGCTCCTCGGCCGGGAGACCGACCGGCTCCCCGGCCCGGCCCGCCGCTACGCGCACGCCCTCGACGAGTTGTACGGATCCGGCCGCGGCGAGGGTTCCGCGGACCTCGGCCAGGGCGGCGGAGGAGGCCAGGAGCCGTCCTTCCCGAGCGCCCGCGAATGGGGCGAGGAACTCACCGCCCTGTTCGGCGAGGAGGTCCGCGAGGAGGTCCTGGCGCGGGCCGCCGAGCACGGCCGTACCGACTTCCTCGCCGAGCTGGACCCCGCCGCCGTACGCCCGTCGGTCGAACTGCTCACTTCCGTGCTCTCCCTCGCCGGAGGCCTGCCCGAGCAGCGACTGGCCGCACTGCGCCCGCTCGTCCGCCGCCTGGTGGACGAGCTGGCCCGAGAGCTGGCCACCCGGCTGCGCCCGGCCCTGACCGGCCTGGCCACCCCGCGCCCGACCCACCGCCCCGGCGGGCGGCTCGACCTGCCCCGCACCCTGCGGGCCAACCTCGCCCACACCCACCGCCTGGACGACGGCCGGACCGTCGTCGTGCCCGAGCGGCCCGTGTTCGGCACACGTTCGCGCCGGGAGGCGGACTGGCGGCTGATCCTCGTGGTCGACGTGTCCGGCTCGATGGAGGCGTCCGTCGTCTGGTCCGCGCTCACCGCGGCCGTGCTCGGCGGAGTGCCCACCCTCTCCACCCACTTCCTCGCCTTCTCCACCCGGGTGATCGACCTGACGGACCGGGTGACGGACCCGCTGTCGCTGCTCCTGGAGGTGCAGGTCGGCGGCGGCACCCACATCGCGGCCGGCCTCGCCCACGCCCGCTCCCTGGTCACCGTGCCCAGCCGCACCCTGGTGGCGGTGGTCAGCGACTTCGAGGAGGGCTACCCGCTGGGCGGCCTCCTCGACGAGGTGTGCGCCCTCGCCGCCTCCGGCGTGCACCTGATGGGCTGCGCCGCCCTCGACGACACCGGCACGCCGCGCTACTCGGCGCCGATCGCCCGGCAACTCGTCGCCGCCGGCATGCCCGTCGCCGCCCTCAGCCCTCTCGCCCTCGCCCGCTGGGTGGGCGACCGCCTGCGCGGAGAACCCCGATGACCCCCATGAAGCCGCAACTCCCCCCGGTGGCGCCGGAAGTCGTCGCCGCCGCCGTCGAGGGGCTGACCGCCCGGCTCCGCAAGAAGCTGGACGCCGCGATCGAGTCGTACACGGCCCTTCCGGTGGGCGCCGAGGGCGTGGCCCGCAGGATCCGGTGCGGCGAGGACGCGGAGGTCACGCTCACACCGGGACCGTCCGGTGTGCTCACCGACGCCGAACAGGCCGTGTGCGACTGCCTGCTGGCGCCCCGGTGCCTGCACCGCGCGGCGATCCTGAGCGCGTGCCCGGTGGCGGAGACGGCAGCCGTCGCCGATGCCGATGAGGGTGCTGATGCCGGTGCCGGTGCCGGTGCCGAGCGCGAGGACGCGGCGGCCGGCGAGGAGCCCCCGACCGCCGAGGCGCCCCCTCCACCCACCCGTTCCCAGGTCACCGCCGCGACCGGACTCCGGGCGGCCGCCGCGGACGTACTGGCCGCAGGAGTTCCTGCCGCCGGAGCCGTACCGCAGGCCGAGCTGCTCCGGGCCGCCCACGCCGCCAGGCTCGCCGGGCTGCACCGGGCCGAGGCGGCGGCGTTGCGAGTCGTACGCGGTCTGCGTGCCGCCCGGGCCCGCGAGAACGGCCACCGACTGGCCGACTTGGTCGCCGCCCTGCGTGAACTCCTCCTCATCACACACCGGTTGGCCGCGGCCGACCCCGACCCGGCGCTGGTCGGCGCCGCCCGCCGCGCCTACCGTCCGGGCGGCGCGCTGAAGGTCCTCGGCGTCTGCCGGGAGCCGGTGATCAGCGCCACCGGCTACGGCGGTGTCCTCACCCACCTGGTCGGCGAGGACGGCCGCTGGTTCTCCGTCGCCGACGTCAAGCCCGGCGGCCCCGCCCGCGCCCGAGCCGCGGCCACGGCGACCGTCGCGCTCGGCTCCGGCGCTCTCGACCATGCGGGGCTGGCCCGCGGCGGCCTGCTGATCTCGGGCGCCACGATCTCGCCGGAGGGCCGCCTGGGCTCCGGCAGGGGCGTACGCGCCACGCCTCTCACTGGCCTGCCCTGGTCGTCCGGCCCGTCGGCCGCCTTGTTCGGTCGCCCCCTGCGCGAGACGGTCGCGGACCTGCTGACGGAGTCGCAGGGCACTGCTGCGGCGCTCATCGGCTGTGACCTGGTGGTCGTAGGGGCTGTGGGGGACGGCCTGCTGGCCCGCGAGCTGGGCCCGGATTCCGCGCAGGACGGCCCGTTGATCCGTCTGCTTCCCGCCCACAGCCACCCCGACCTCGCCCACGCCGCCAACCTCGCCCAGCTCGCCGCCCGCCCGGGCATCCGCGTCCGGACGGTGGGCCGCCTCGACCTGGACCGCGCCGCCACCCTGCGCCCCCTCGCGGTCGGCCCGGTACCGGACGCCGAGGCCACCCTGCGGCTGCCCGAGAACTGGCTGGGCCGCGCCGACCTCGGCTACGACCGCCTCCAAGGCGCGCACTTCCCGCCGTCGGACGCCCTCCCACCCGTGGCGGGGCCCGACGGCTCCCCGGCCGATCCGCTCGCCGACTCCCCGCTGTGGCGGATGCGCCGCCTCGTCGAACTCGCCGTCGCCGGAGGCCGCCGGGCGGTCGCCGAACCCGCCAGGGACGGCGACCGGCAGGGCAACGCGGCCGCCCTGCGCCGCGGCGGCTTCGCCACGATGGCCGACCTGGCCACCGCCCTCACCGTCGAGGCCGACTGCCGCACCCGCGACGCCTTCGGTCGCCTGAGCGACCCCGACGCCGACCGGTACGCCCTGGTCTGGCTCAGCGCGGCCGTCCATCTGGCGGGCGCGGAGCGGGCGTTGGTGAGGGCGACATGGTGAAGCGTCCACCGGGCAGCGTCGTCGGCGACCCCGCCGGGACTACTCCGCCAGCACCGCGGGGTCCACGAAGGCCGGGTCCCGAGGCGTGTTCGTGTGGAAGTCGCGCCCCGACTCCCAGTCCCAGGACTCCTCCTCCTCGCCCAGCCGCTCGATGACGTCGAAGAACCGGCTCTCGACCGGCCGCAGACCGGCCACGGTGTCCGTGAGATCCCGCTCGGGGACGAACCGCGCCTCGCTCTTGCCGACCGACAGCACCGCGAGCCACCCGTCGTCGTCGGCATCCCAGAGATTGCCGCCGGTCTCGGCCCAGAACAACACCGTCTCCTCGGCGCCCTCGGACTTGAACTCCCCGGCAGCGGCGAACATGAGCAAGGCGGTGTGGACGCTCCGCTCCCGATAGCCGAAATGGTACAGATAAGCCTCCAGCGCTCCGTCCCGATGCAGGAGTATGCAGCCGTCGCTGGATTCGCCGGAACAGGTGTCGTCGATCGCCGCGGAAAAGAACTCCCGGGGCGTGATCGCCTCATCCGATCCATCCCATTTCAGGTCCGCCCGACTACCGTTCCAGAACCATCCGTCGAACATGTCGGCCGGGTTGGCGATCCTGCTCGAACCGGGTGCCGGCGTGCTCAGCCATGCCTCGAAACCCTCCCGCGACATCGGGATACGGGTGGCGACCAGAAAAGTGTCCGACATGACAGGCCCTAGCCCTGCACGATGAGTCGGGCCTCGTCGAAGCGTAGGGCGGCGAGGTCCTCGGGGCGGATGAGCCAGTAGAGCGTGCCCTCCTCGCCCCACGCCGTCTTCGCGTCTGCGTCGCTGTCGAACTGGGCGAGCAGTGTCCAGCGTTCGGCTTCCTGGTCCAGGGGCTGGTCCCCCCATGCGTGCATGCCGCCGAGCGCCGCGTTCGCGATGTCGTACTCCACCGGCCCCTGGACGGGCACGGCGTGGCCGCCGACCTGGTGACCGATCCGGGTGCGCCGACGCCCGAAGGCACGGACGAACGGCTTGAGCTCAGCAGGGGTGTCGCGCGGGTGAGGCCAGTGCCGGGTGTCGCCGAGCAGGGCCTGCCGGGCCTGGGGCAGCCACAGGTCGGGGGCGCTCTGCTCGATGTCCGCGGTCAACTCCACCCGCGAGAACGCCTCCCGCTCCGGGGGCGCCTCCGTCGGGAAGACGGGGGTGTTCTCCGGGACGTACAACACCCGAGCCCCGGCCCGGGTTTTGGGGTCGTCGGCCGAGAAGAAGACGTCTTCGTCGACCCGACCGTCGAAAAGGAAGAAGAGCAGGATCCCGTCCCGCGGGAACTCCTCGGCCAGCCCCTCGCGGGGGAGTGCGGCACACCGCACCGAAGCGACGAAGGACAGGGGCCCGTGCCCGGGCCACGCCGGCCAGCCGACCCCTGCCGGAAGCTCCGGGCGCCCACCGAGGGCGGCCACGATCTGCTCGCCGTCCACCGCCCGGCGAAGGCGTGTGCAAGGCCGCAGGAGCGCTGTCCAGCGCTGGGCGAGATCGTCGGGAAGGTGCTCGGCGGCAAGCCGGGAGAACTGCTCATCGGTCATGCAGAGCATCATCTCCGCACCCGCTGACAACGCGGCGGTCCCCCGGGGTGAGTGAGGGGACCCCGTCCGCGGCCCTTGGCGTCCTGATGCGCGGAGCGGCGGAGGACGTCAGCGTCGAGGCGTGGTTCAACGAGCGGGTGTGGCCGATGGAGGTCAACCTCACCGCGGACGACGTCCGGCTGGACGCCGAGCTGGCGTGCGCCGAGATGCTGCTGTCCGGGGGCACCGCGTTCGCCGACCACTGCTTCCACGCCGAGCGCATCGCCGAGGCCGCCGTCGCCACCGGCATCCGCGCCGACATCGCCCCCACCTACTTCAGCAGCAGCGGCCGGAAGCCCTGGAGCGCGCCGCCGAGACCGCCGTAGCCCTGCACGGTGCGGGCGGCGGACGGGTCAGGGCGTCGCTGGGGCCGCACGCGCCGTACACCGTGGACGACGACCAGACCCGGATCGCCGATCTGGCCCGGGAGACGGGGCTGCGCGTCCACGTCGGATCGTCACCGCCATGGAAGACCCCCTCTACCAGGACGGCGACGACCCCACCCCCGCCCACGGCGCCCTGACCCGCCTCACCGTCCACGACGCCCGCACAGGACGACCGATCGCGCAGTACGCCTCCCCCCTCGAACCGCTCTTCGTCGCGCCACCGACGGGCAGCACCGACACCAACGGAGTCAACGACCTCGTCGCACTGGGCCACGACCGGTTCCTGCTGCCCGGATGTTCCAAAGCGACCCCGAACCGCACTACTCCTTCGGCTTCGGACAAGCGGGACGGGGGTGTACGAGCCGGTCGGCTCGCGTGC
Source organism: Streptomyces sp. NPDC001027 (assembly GCF_040299045.1). Lineage (NCBI taxonomy): Bacteria > Bacillati > Actinomycetota > Actinomycetes > Kitasatosporales > Streptomycetaceae > Streptomyces > Streptomyces sp. NPDC001027. The sequence goes on along the minus strand of NZ_JBEPBI010000167.1, from coordinate 10,825 downwards.
GTGTATCGCGAACTCGCCTACTGGCAAAGGAAGTTGAGTCGGAACCCGGTCGTCTGGACCATGGGTTCGCCGGAGTGGGTCGTCAAGATCAATGCAAGCCTTTTCCCTTCCCCGCCTTCGGGTGGTGGTGGACTGTGCCGAATGAATATGGCGTTGCCGTGCGGAAGTCGGCTGTGCGTCACCTGTGGCCGCTGATCTGCGGACACGCCCTACTGCGGCCGTACCGGGCAACCGGTTTAGCCTCTTGGATTCTCACGTTCCGCAGATTGGCCCATTACTGACAGTGCAGCCTTGACCTTGGGTAACTCATACTGAGTCGGCGCGACGACACGGAGTTCCTGTCGCGTGCCGGACCGCAAAACGACTAGGAAACGCGGCGCCACTGACCAGGCGCCGCCGAGGTTCACGCGGCCATCGCGTTCACTCACGCCACTCCGGTGGCCGACGTGTGCCCACGATGCCCTGGGAGGGGAAACAGTATGAGGACTTCACGCCTGAGAGCGCTCTCCGGTGTCCTTGCCGCCGGCGCGCTCATCGCCGGCCTGGCCGGTTCGACGGCGCAGGCAGCGGAGAGCACCAAGACCGCCGCCCCGGCGGAGATCGGCATCCGGTTCAACCCGGACGGCGATGCCGGGCAGTGCGGGGGGCTGTCGGGGCAGCAGTGGGGCCGCAGCCCTGACTTCACCCGGGCGATCCGATTCGACACCGACAACCGCTCGGGCGGCTGTCAGCTGTCCTTCGGCATCTTCGACCCGGACAACACCCTCTCGGGCGCGTCCATCAGCTACGCCTTCCGGCCCAGTGCCGGTGGCGACGCGGGGCAGTGCGGAAACCCGGGCACGTTCCAGATGCCGATCCAGCGGTTCAAGACCTTCGGGTCCCAGGTCCGGGTCGACACCGACGGCAGGCCGGGCTTCTGCAACCTCACCTTCGCCGTCTCGGGCCGCTCCGACGTCATCCTCGAGGTGAGGTACTTCGCGGACGGCGACGGCAGCCAGTGTCTGAACTCCCTGCCCTCGGACCAGAACCACACGGCGTTCGCGGGCAGCCCGGTGACCATCGGCATCGACACCGACAACCGCTCCGGCGGCTGCCAGATGCAGCTGCGGCTGCAGAAGGTCTAGCCAGCCGGTGTGATGCGCCAGAAATTCTGAGGGTTGGTTGCTGCCTTCTTTTCGTGGCGCACCGTGGTCCTGCCGCTGTGGAGATCGTTCTTTCCGAGGACGAGCGTGTAGAGCTTGTGCGCCGGGCCGGGCTGCCGGACCGGCGCACGGCTGAGCGGGTCCGGATCATCCTGGCGTGCGCTGCGGGAATGTCGAATGCGGGTGTTGCGCAGGCGAATGGCGCCGGTGTGAAAGGCGGTGCGCAACTGGCGCGGGAAGTTCGCCGCTGAGCTGCCGGCGGGGTTTGAGGACGAGGGGTCCCTCGGGCGGCCGTGGTCTGAACTGTTCCTGACCGAGGGCGAGAAGGGCGGCAGCCGTTCCTCGTCCCCCGCCGCCGACGTCGGCCCGGCCGGCGCATGTCGCCCTCCCCGCCTGTCAGCTGACGGGGGAGAACCTCCTGCGCGGCGCGGTGCGGTGGATCGGGCCCGTGCCGCGGGACAGGGGCAGGCCCGAGCCCCCGCCGACGTGAGCGATGATCTCCGCGGTGATGGACACCGCCGTCTCCTCGGGTGTGCGCGCACCGAGGTCCAGGCCGATGGGGGAGCGCAGCCGGGCCAACTGCTCCTCGCCCACGCCTTCTTCGCGCAGCAGGCGCAGGCGCTCGTCGTGGGTACGCCGGGATCCCATGGCGCCGACGTAGCCGACGGGCAGGTCCAGCGCCAGACGCAGCAGGGGGACGTCGAACTTCGCGTCGTGAGTGAGGACGCACACGGCGGTACGAGAGTCCACCTCGGTGCGTTCCAGGTAACGGTGGGGCCAGCTGGTCACGACCTCGTCCGCGTACGGAAAGCGTTCCGCGGTGGCGAAGACGGGCCGGGCGTCGCACACCGTGACCCGGTAGCCCAGGAAGGCCCCGGCGCGGCTGAGCGCGGCGGCGAAGTCCACGGCGCCGAAGACCAGCATGCGCGGGCGGGACGCCTGGACGTGCACGAGGACGGACAGCGGCCCGGGGCAGTCCGGTCCGCTCCCGCCGAGCGCGACGCGGGCGGTGCGCCCCGCCCGTAGCAGGGCGAGGGCCTCGTCCGCCACCATGGCGTCCGCCGAGCCGTCGTCCAGCGTCCCGGAGACGACCCGGCCGTCCCCGAGGACGCCGAGCGTCGCGCCGAGGAGGCCGGCCGGTCCGTCCACGACCTGGGCCACGGCGACGGGCAGACCCTGCACGGCCTCGTCGAGAGCCGCGGCGAGGTGCGGCCGCGCCGCGGCGCCGACGGTCTGGACGAGGACGACGAGTTCGCCGCCGCACGTCAGGCCCACCGCGAAGGCGTCGTCGTCGGAGAACCCGAACCAGGCACGGTGAGGGGCGCCCCCTTCGCGAAGCGCCTGCCGGCACAAGTCGTAGACCGCGCCCTCGACGCAGCCGCCGGAGACGCTGCCGACCGCGTTGCCGTCCGCGTCCACCGCCATGGCCGTACCGAGGGGCAAGGGTGTGCTGCCGCGGACGTCGACGACGGTGGCCAGGGCGAAGGGGCGTGCGTCGCGGCACCAGCGGAGCAGTGTCTGCGCGATGTTCAGCATGGGCCTGTCTCCGTGGAGGTGAGGGGTGGGCCGCCGCACCGCCGGGGAAGCGTCACGACGGTGCGGCGGCCGGACAAGGGCGGCAGCGGCCGGAAGGGGAGACGGGCCGCCGCCGGGGGCCCGCAGCTGTCGGGTCTCTCACCAGGGAGGAGTGACCGGCGGGGACGGCGGTTCCGGCGGAGACGAGGAATCGTCCCCGCTCCACCCCTTGGTGACGCCGTCGAAGGCGCCCCTGAGGAAGCGCACCAGGCTCCGCAGCAACCGCTTCACCGCTCGGCCTCCGATCCCGGCCGGCGCGCCGTCGAGGGAGGCGACCCCGGCGCCGGACGGGAGTCCCGCTCCGCCATCGTGAGAACGACCCGGTCCGCGTCCAGGGGCAGGTGGTACGGCTGCACTCCCAGGAGGTCCCGGAGAGCCGAGCCGATGGCCGCCGGCGGGATGATCACCGGCGGCTCGCCCAGGCCCTTGGCTCCGAACGGTCCGGTGCGCGACTGGTTCGTCTCGATGAAGACGGTCTCGATGCACGGCGGTACGTCGGCGATGGTCGGAAGCCGGTAGTCGTGGAAGTTGCCGTTGACGACGACTCCCAGGCCGTTCGTCCTGAGGTTCTCCGTCAGGGCGTAGCCGATGCCCTGCACGACGCCCCCCTCGACCTGTCCGCGCGCGCCGACGGGGTTGACGACCCTGCCGACGTCATGGACGGCGATGACGTTGAGGACGTCGACGCGTCCGGTCTCCTCGTCCAGGGCGATCTCCACGCCGTGGCAGTGGAAGGTGGGCTCGCCCAGTCTGAGGAAGCGGGCGCCCTGCAGATCGGAGCCTTCGACGGGGGCGAGCTCTGCCCGGTAGCGACCGGTCGCGACCACCGGGCCGGAATGCAGGTGGGCGGACGCGGACACCTCGGCGATGGTCAGGCCGGTCTGCGGTGCGTCCTTGACCTCGACGCGCCCTTCGCGGAGCACCAGGTCGGCCGCGTCGACGTCGAGCAGTCGTGACGCCTCGTTCCTGATCTGCTCGGCGACGCCGCGAGCGGCGAGGACCGTGGCGTTGCCGGCGGCGAACATGGTGCGGCTGCCGCGGGAGCCTGAGTCGTAGGGGGAGTCCCGGGTGCTGCCGGACTTCAGGATGACGTGCTCGGGCCGCAGGCCGAGCTCTTCGGCGACCATGCTCGGCAAGGCGGTCGAGATGGCGCCGGTCCCGATCTCGGTTCCGCCCGAGGAGAGCGTCGCGGTGCCGTCCTCGTGCAGTTCGACGGTCGCGGCCGACGGCGTGCCGAGGGTGGACCACCATGCGCAGGCGAGCCCGTAACCGCGTCGCCTGCGGTCGCCCGGGGCGACGTCGGCCTGCCGCCACTGCTGGAGGCGGCTCTCGACGACCCGCATGCACTCCTCGGTCGTCCCGCGCAGGGTGATGAGCTCGCCCGTGGGGCCGCGGTCGCCTTCGCCGATGAAGTTGCGTCGTCGGACCTCCGCGGGGTCCAGTCCGAGCCGTTCGGCGATGTCCTCGATCTGCGCCTCGACGGCGTAGACCATCTGCGGGCCCGACGGGCCGCGGAACGAGCCGGTCGGGCAGGTGTGGGTGTAGACCGCACGCCCTCGCACGTCGAGGGCGTCGATGCGGTAGGGGCCGGTCGCGTAGAACGCGGCCATCGAGGTCAGGACGGGGGTGTCCATCGCGTACGCGCCGGCGTCGAGCACGACGTCGCACCTGCGGGCCAGGATGCGGCCCGACGCGTCGACCGCGCTGGACATCCGCACGATCGAGTTCTCGCGCGGGTTGCCGGTCGCCATGTCCTCGGCGCGGGAGCAGACGATCTGGACGGGACGACCCGTGGCCAGGGTCATCGCGGCCGCCTGGGGCGCGAACAGCAGGTGCAGCTTGCCGCCGAAGCCGCCGCCGACGGCGGGCGCCCGCACCTCGACGGCGCCGGTGGGGACGTCGAACAGCTCAGCGAGCTGGGCGCGCACGCCGAAGGGCTGCTGGGTGCTCATGATCAGCGAGAACCCGCCGGGTGCGGGCACGGCGGTCACGGCCCGTGGTTCCAGGTAGGCCTGGTGCGCCCGGTGCGACTCGATCTCGGTGTGCACCACGGCGTGCGCCGTGCGGAAGACGGCGTCGACGTCGCCCCGCGAGATGCGGACGTCCTCGACGACGTTCGTGTCCGTGTCGTGCACCAGTGCGTCGGCGCTCGTCAGCGCCTCGCGGAGGTCGACGACGGGCGGGGTCGCCTCGATGTCGAGCTCGACCAGGGCTGCCGCTCGGCGGGCGACGGCCAGGGAGGTGGCCGCGACCATCGCGACGGGTTCGCCGACGAACCTGACCCGGTCACGGGCGAAGATCGGCTGGTCCTTGACGTAGTTCCCGTAGCGGCGGTCGGTCACGTCCTCGGCCGTCAGCACCTTGACGACGCCTTCCAGCGCCGCCGCCCGGTGGACGTCGACGCCGCGGAGCAGTCCGGCCGCGACGGGCGACTGCACGAGGACGCCGTGGAGCATCCCCGGGAGGCGGATGTCCTCGGTGTAGGCGGTGCGGCCGGTGAGGCGCTCGAGCGCGTCGCGGCGGACGAGCTGGGCGCCGATGTTCAGGTGGCGAGCGGATTCTCGTGCGCTCATCGCGCTGCCCTGCTCGCCCGCCGGACGGCGTCCAGGATCGGCAGGTAGCCGGTGCAGCGGCACAGATTGCCGGCGAGCGCTTCCTTGACGTCCTCGTCGGTGGCCGCTCCCGGTTCGGTCCTGGCGAGCAGCGCACAGGTCGACATGATGATTCCCGGGGTGCAGAAGCCGCACTGGACGGCGTCCGCCTTCAGGAACTCCTCGACGACGACCGCGCCGATCCCGCTCGCGGTGACGCCTTCGACCGTCTCGACCGAGTGTCCCTCGCATTCCCGTGCGTACACGAGGCAGCTGTTGACCGCTTCGCCGTCGACGGTGACGGTGCACGCGCCGCAGTCGCCGGTGCCGCATCCGAGCTTCGCGCCGGTGAGGCCGCACTCGTACCGCAGGGCGTCCAGGAGCAGTGTGTCGGGCGCGACCGCGATGTCGTGGTCCGAGCCGTTGACCCGCAGGGTCATGCGTGTGGTCATCGTGGGTGTCCTTCTCGCGCACGCTCGAGCGCGATGCCGATCGCGCGCTTCGCGAGCACTGGTAGCACGGTGCGCCGGTGGGCGCGTGAGCCTCGGCCGTCGTCGATGGGGGTGGCCGTGTCGAGCACCAGCCGGGCGGCGGCCTCGACGGAGGGTTCGTCCAACTCGGTCCCGACGAGCGCCTCGGCGGCGGCGGGAGCCAGCACAGGGGTCGCCGCGGCGGCGCCGAGCGCCACGCGGGCGGCCACGCAGCGGCCGTTCTCGATCTCCAGATGGGCGGCCACGCCGACGACGGCCAGATCCATCGCGAGACGGTAGGTGAAGCGCAGATACGCGGAGGCGCCGCGGGACGCGGGAACGATGATCCGGGTGAGCAGCTCGTCGGGTGCGCGGACCGTCCGGCCCGGCCCGGTGAAGAAGTCGTGCGCCGGCACCAGCCGTGTCCCGGCGGTGGAGGCGAGCTCCAGCCGAGCGCCTGCCGCCAGAACCCCGGGGAGGGTGTCGCCCGCCGGCGAGGCCCGGCAGACGTTGCCCCCGACGGTTCCGCGTGCACGGGTCTGCCAGCCGCCGACGAGCGCCGCTCCGTCGGTGATCGCGCCGGGCGGCACGACGGTCGTGGCGGCCAGCTCCCGCAAGGAGGTGGCGGCGCCGATGGTGAGCGTCCCGTCCGCGTCGAGACGGATCCCTCGCAGTTCGGCGACGCCCTTGAGGTCGACGATGTCGTGCGCGCGGTCGACCGCCCCGTCGGCGCGCATCACGACGAGGTCGGTGCCGCCGGCGAGCACCGAAGCCGGTCGGCGGTGCAGCAGGTCCAGGAGTTCGGAAAGGGTGTCCGGGCGCCTGTAGCTGCCGACGGCTGGCTCGGACATCTCCGTGCTCCTTGTCATGGCTCCTGCGTCGGGACCGTGAGCGTCCCGGCGTTGCGTGTTCGGCATGTCGATTCCAGCGGCGCGCGTTGCGCGACCGTGGTCAGTTCCCGGCCTGCGCGCGGACCGAAGCGGCCAGCGCGACGACCGCTCCGAGGTAGCCGTGGTGGCGCAGACCCATGACGGTGGCGTCGCACGACCGGGTGAACGTGGAGAGGTGCCCGGTCGCGAAGATGTTGGCGAAATGCACCTCGACGAACGGTCTGCCGGTCTCCTCCAGCGCGATGCGGGTCGGGTCGCCGAATGCCCAGAGGCCGCCGGGGTTGATGATGTAGCCGTCCATGTCCGGGTGGCTCTCGAGAAAGTCGACGAGGTCGCCTTCGTGGTTGGAGTGGAAGGCGCTCACGTCGGCGCCGACGGCGTCCCCCACCTCGGTGACCAGGTCCTCGAGCGCCTGCAGGGAGGCGATGCTCCCGTAGATGTTGCGGTCGCGCCGGCCGAGGTTGGTCATGTTCAGGCCGTTGAGCAGCGCGAAACGGAGGCGTCTGCCGCCCGCGGCGCCTGCGGTGTCCGAGGCGCTCGCGGTGTCCGCGGTGTCTGCGTTGGTCATCTGTTGCCTCCGGGTCAGCCGTAGAGGGAGCGAGGGTTGCCGTGCGAGCGGTTGATCTCGCTCGTGCCTTCGGGGTTGAGGAAGTCGAGGTCGTCGAGCGCGAGGGAGAGGGCCACCAGGGCTCCCAGGACCGCGTGCCGGTCGGGCCCGGCGAAGATGCCGGTGACGCTGGGGGCGAAGATCGACTCGCCTCGCAGCTCCTCCTGGCTCAGGTGCAGCTCGACGACGGGCTTCTTGGCGTCCTTGAGGACGTGCCGCAGGGACTCGCCGACGCGCACCAGGCCGCCGGGGTTCACGAGGAACCCGTTCACCTGGCCGGCGTTCGCGTGCACGTACTCCAGCAGCTTGCCCTCGTGGTTGGACTGGAAGTGCCGGACCGCGATCCCGAGGCTGTCGCCCCACGTCCGCAGTTGACGCTCGAACTCGTCGGCAGGCTGGAACTGCCGGGTGGTGTTGGGGCCGCTCAGCACGGCGATCTCCCACCGCTGGTCGGTCGTACGGAGTTTCTTCAGGTCCACGGCGTGTCCTTTGCGCATCGGGGAGAGTCAGGACCGTTGGGTCACGAGCCGGGCTGGGGCCGGGGTGTTGCGGGAACGCAGCGCTCGGACCTCGCCGTCGATGACGACGCCGCCGATGCCGGGGACGTCCCCGCGTTCGATGGCGGCGAGCGCGTCGGTGGCGACGCCTCCGCCGGGAGGCTGCATGAGCACGAAGTCGGCGGGGCGGCCGATCGCGATGACGCCCTCGTCGCGGCGAAGCACCCGGCCGCCGTTCCCGGTGGCGAGCGCGAGGGCGTCCGTGGCGCTGAGGCCGCCGAGAGAGGAGAACTCGGCGACCGTCTTGATCATGCCGAGCGGCATCACACCGGTCCCGGTGGGGGAGTCGGTGGCGATCAGGATGCGGTCGAGCTCGTCGCGCTCCTTGGCGATCTCGAGCATCAGCAGGCTGGAGCGCAGGTTGCCGGCCTGCACCAGCTGCAGAGCTCCGGGAGCCTCGAAGACGGCCTCGAGGTGCTCGTCGGGAAGGGAGGTCGTGCCGCCGTTCGCATGGCCGACGATGTCGCAGCCGAGCGCGATGACGTCGTCGAGCGAGACGGCCGCGGACCCGGGAACGGAGGCGCCGCCCGTGTGGTTCATGACGATGAACCCGGCGGCCTGGGCCGCGCGTACCAGCGGGGCCGCCTCCGCCTGGCTCTCGAAGGCGCCGAATCCCACCTTCGCGAGGCCCACGCGCTCGGCGGCGAGTTCCGCGAAGTCCTCCTCCCGCAGGGAGGGGCTGATGATGACCGAGCCGCCGAGCACCTTGACACCGCCCGGACGGACGTTCTCCCAGGATCGCTGCGCCGCGATCGCGAGGCCCTTGAGGCCGGCGCGGTCGCTGGGGCGTCCGGGGACGTGGATCTCGGAGGCCGACATCATCAGGGTCGTGCCGCCGTGCATGTAGCTCTCGATCCAGCCGACGGTCTGCTGTCGGGGGGTCCAGTCGCCGAAGGTGACGTGCACATGGGTGTCGATGAGGCCCGGGGTGAGGATCGCGCCGTTGGCGTCGAGGGTGACGTCGGCGTCGCCGGGCGCACCGTCGACGCCGAGCGCCGCGATCCGCCCGTCGACGCAGCGGACCGACTCGATCTCCATGAGCGGGTCGCCGAGCCGGCCGCTGACGGCGCCGGCGAGATTGACGATGTCGAGAGTGCTCACGACGTCCCCCGGTTCTTGAATTCCTCGACGGTCAAGCCGCCGACGCGGTCGTTGAGCCGGCCGCGGGAGGAGACGGCCACGATGACGGCCACCTCGTCCGCGAGCGGTGCGTCGGGGACGAACAGCGTCATGGCGTCGTAGTGCGAGCGGACCCAGATCTCGTCCTTGTAGGCGAGGGGGACGTCGACCTGCACCCCGGGGCCGCAGCGCTTGCTGACCGAGGAGATCCACGCCTCGCCGCCCACCGCGTCGCGGACGCCCCTGCCGAACTCGCCGATCTTGTGGGCGACGCCATGCTCGATCTCACCGTCGACGCCCACGAGGGACGCCTTGCCGTAGCCCTCGACCTCGAGTCCCAGGGTTTCGGCGGCGGTGGCGGCCAAGAGGCGCCCGAGCTCGTAGTTGTCGTCGGTGATGCGCGCGAGGTCGTGGGAGTAGGGCAGGCCGGCGTAGGGATTGCTCAGCACGGCGATCGCGGCCGCCTTGACGAGAGGCCGGTCTGCCTCCTGGCCGCCCTCGGACCGGGTCTCTTCCCGGACGCTGAGGATCTTGCGGATCCGCATGGTCATCGTTCTTCCTCCAACAGTCCTGCCGACTTGAACCACTGAGCGGGGTCGATGTCTCGAAAGATCACGTGCACCGTGTCCGGACGCGCGTCGCCGATCTCCACGAAGGCCTCGCAGATCGCGCGCGCGAGCTTCTCCTTCTGCTCGCGCGAGCGCCCCTCGTACCAGGTCACATCCACCAGAGGCACAGCGCTCTCCCGTCCCGACGGGCACCCGGCGCGGCCGGGTCGCAGACCGAACAGATCCCCTTGACCGGCGCTTCGCCGTCGGCCCGGCCCGCCCCTGTGCGCCCGGCGAGCGGCGTCGTCTCCATGGGAGGCACCTCAGCTCTCCTTCCACGGCACGCCGCCGGCGTAGGTGTTGTAGGAAATGCCGACGAGGCTGCCGCTGTCGACCGGCAACAGCACCCCGGTGATGGCCCGCGCTCGGGGCGAGGCGAGGAACGCGATCGCCTCCGCGACGTCCTCCGGCTCCGGAAGATAGTCCAGGGCGTGCACCGCCATGATCTTGCTCATGTCCCGCTCGCCGGCATCGATCGCCGCGCGCAGCGGGGGCGTCATGACGTGAGTGGGACCGACGCTGTTGACCCGGATGTGGAATCGCCCGAGCTCGGCGGCCAGCAGTTGGGTGAGGCGCTCGATGGCGACCTTGCCCGGGTTGTACGCGGGCAGCGGCATGGGCAGCCGGCTGTGGATCGAGCCGAGCGTGATGATCGACCCCTTTCGCCGCGGCACCATGAACCGCGCGAACGACTGGCAGGCATGGACCGTGCCGAAATAGTTGACTCGCCACATTCGCTCGTGCGCAGGCATGTTCATTTCCAGAACGGCCTCGCTGTCGGGAGTAAGCCCGGCAGACGTCACCAGAACCTCCGCCGCGCCCATTTCGGTGGCCACCGCCGCCGCCGTGTCCTCGACCGCGGAAGCATCGGACACATCGCACCCGTAGAAACGCGCGCGGTGTCCTGACGCGACCAGGTCCTTGACGACTCGTTCGCCGGCGTCGCGGTCGACGTCCACCACCGCGATGTCGTAACCGTCGGCGGCCAGGCGTCGCGCCGCGGCCTCTCCAAGGCCGCTCGAGCCGCCCGTGACCGCAGCCACCTGGGAATTCATGCACATTCTCCTTTCGTCAAGGGAGGTTCGACGAGCGCCGATCGGGGACGGACGGCGAAGGACCGTCCGAAGCCCGCACACCCTCGGACCGCGATCACGACGGTGTCCCGGCCGGAGGGGAGACGACCGAGCCCGCACAGCGCCGCCCCCGCGGCTGCCGACGAGATCGACGCCGCGGCCCTCGGCCGGCTCAGCCGGTCCCTCGTCCGGG
>NZ_JBEPBI010000166.1:0-17340 GCF_040299045.1 Streptomyces sp. NPDC001027 | reverse complement strand
GTTCCGACGCGCTGGGAGGCCTGGTCCTTGCAGCCCTACAACCCCTGGTGACGGGCCGCGACCGCGCAGCCGTCCGGCGCCTCGGGGCCGCCCGGGCGTACTCCGCGACACGCTCCGAGCCCTGAAAGCCCCTAGCCCGCGCCGTCGTTGCCGCCGAGCGTGTCCGTCAGCGCGGTGGCGGCAGCGGCGAGGTCCGTGCGGATCGCCCGCGCGTGCGGAAGCAGGTCCTGCTCCCTGCCGACGACCGACACGGCAGCCCTGATGCGCCCGTCGGGGTCGCGCACCGGGACCGCGTACTCGGTGACCCCGTGCTCGAACTCCCCGTGCGCGGCGACGACACCGCGCAGACGGTCGTGGTCGTTGGCCGCGACGAGTTCCGCGGCGGTGCGGGCCGCGTTGGGGCCGCCGACGCCGATCAGCTCGTAGTCGTCGAGCAGGGCGGCGATCTCCTCGGCGCTGTGGTCGAGAAGGAGCGCGCGGCCGGCGCCGGTGCACCAGCACGGGGTGACGAGACTGGCCCGGCCCTGCCACTCCTGGGCGAAGCCCGCGGCGGACTCGGCGCGCAACAGCCGGACCTGGACGCCGTCGCGGACGGAGAGCCGCGCGCCCGCCCCGTGCGCCACGGCCATGCGGCGCAGCAGCGGACGGCTGCGGCGCGGCAGGCCCGGATGCAGGGACGCGGCCGTGGCGAAGTAGGCGTCGCCGACGCGCAGCGTCGAGTCGTCGAGACGTTCCAGGAAGCCCTTGTCGCACAGGTCCTGGACTGTGCGCGAGGCCTTGCTGCGCTCGATGCCGACCTCGGTCGCGAGCCTGCTGACGTTGAAGCCGGTCCGGCCGGAGGCCTCGCGGTCCAGCACGGCGTTGACCACGCGCAGGGCCATCCACAGCGAGGAGGCCGTGCCCGGGCCCGTCTGTCCGGGGGCGGGGCCGTTCGTCGTCACGAGCGCACTATATGCGAGACGGTGATCAGCAGGCCGGGACGGCGGGTCGGCGCCGACGGAGTCCGCACCCGGCATCCGCCGCAGGACGAACGGCACACGCCGGTGCGCATCGGCAGTCCTCCCGGGCGATTCGGCATGGTCGTGCTGACGTGCTGAGGCGTGACGCTGTGGGGGTCGCGCCGCCAGGGGGTGGCGCCGTCACGGAAGGAGGAGGTCCGGATGACCCGATACGACCTCGCGCTCATCGGATTCGGCGGCGTGAACCGTGCACTCGCCGAGCTGATCGTCGAACGCGCAGACACACTCGAAACCGAACTGGGCTTCGCGCTGAGGGTGGTGGCCATCACCGACCTGCGGGCCGGATCGCTCGTGCGCACCGACGGCCCCGGGATAGACCTCGCCCCGCTGCTCGCGGTCGCGCCCGGTGAGCTCGACTTCTCCATGCTGGCGGGCGGCAGCCCGGACCCCCGCAACGAATGGGTCATCCGCGAGGCGCCCGCCGACATCGTGGCCGAAGCCACCTTCACCAATCCCACGGACGGCGAGCCCGCGCTCTCCCACGTGCGGTGGGCCCTCGAGGCCGGCAAACACGTGTGCACCACCAACAAGGGGCCGGTCGCCCTGCACGTCGGCGCCCTGAAGGAGCTCGCGCGACGGCACGGCGTGCGCTTCGAGTTCGAGGGAACCGTGATGTCGGGGACGCCGGTGCTGCGCACCGCGCGCCGCATGTTCGGCGGGCTGGCCGTGAACGGTTTCGAGGGCGTCATGAACGGCACCTCCAACTACGTCCTCGGCCGGGTGGAGTCGGGTCTGTCCTTCGCGGACGCCGTCGCCGAGGCCCAGGCCCTCGGATACGCGGAGGCCGACCCGACGGCCGACATCGAGGGCTACGACGTCCAGCTCAAGGTCATGATCCTCGCCGGCGAGGTCCTCGGGGCCGAACTCGGGCGCGCCGACGTGCCCTGCACCGGACTGTCCTCCCTCACCGAAGCCGACGTCCGCCGCGCCGCGGCCGAGGGCCTGCGCTGGAAGCTGGTCGGCTCCGCGTCCCGGCGTCCGGACGGCGTTGTCGAGGCCCGGGTCGCGCCGGTCGCCCTGCCCGCCGAGCACGCGCTCGCCGGTGTCTCCGGGCCCGTCAACGCCGTCGCCTTCCACACCGACCTGCTGGGCACCGTCACGGTCGCCGGGCCCGGCGCCGGACGCGTCGAGACCGCCTACGCCCTGCTGTCCGACGTCATCGGCATCCACGAGCACACCACCTCGCCCGCGTCCGTCGCGACCCTCCTGGAGGCCGGCCGTGCCTGACACCGCCCTGAGCGTCACCACCCTGACCGGTCACGACCAGGCAGGCGACGGCATGGCCGTCGTGCGCAACCCCTACAACGGCGAGGCCATCGGCTCGGTGTGCCTCACCCCGGCCGCCTCGGTGGACGACGTCATGCGCAGGGCCCGCGACGGACGCGCCAAGGCGCGCGCTCTCTCCCGGGCCGCTCGCGCGGCCGCGCTCGACGGCGCGGCCCGGCTGGTCGAGGAACGCGCCGAGTCGTTCGCCCGGCTGATCGTCGCCGAGGCGGGCAAGACCCTGGCCCAGGCCCGCAAGGAGACCGCCCGGGCCGTCAACACCCTGCGTCTGTCGGCCGCCGAGGCGCGCCGCAACGCGGGCGAGGTGGTGCCGTTCGACGCGTACGCCGGATCGGAGGGGCGGCTGGGCTGGTTCACGCGCGAGCCGCTGGGCGTCGTCGCGGCCGTCACGCCGTACAACGACCCGCTCAACCTGGTCGCCCACAAGCTCGGGCCCGCGATCGCCGGCGGCAACTCCGTCGTGCTGAAACCCTCCCTGCTCACCCCGCTGTCCGCGCTGCGGCTCGTCGACACGCTGGTGGAGGCAGGGCTGCCCGAGGAGGTGGTGACGGCGGTCAACGGCGACGTCGACCTGGGGGCCGCCGTGGTGTCCGCGCCGGACGTGCGCATGGTGTCCTTCACCGGCGGCTTCCGCGCGGGTGAGGCGGTCGCCCGCTCGGCGGGACTGAAGAAGCTCGCCATGGACCTGGGCGGCAACGCCCCGGTCGTCGTCCTGGCCGACGCGGACCTGGAAGCGGCGGTCGGGGCCTGTGTGTCCGGCGCGTTCTGGGCGGCCGGGCAGAACTGCATCGGCACCCAGCGGATCCTCGTCGAACGCGGCGTGTACCCGGCGTTCCGGGACGCCTTCGTCGAACGGACCCTGCGGCTGCGCACCGGCGACCCGATGGACGCACGCACCGACGTCGGCCCCATGATCAGCGAACTCGCGGCGGCCGCCGCCGAGAGCACGGTCACCGCGGCGATCGAGCAGGGCGCGCGGCTGCTGTGCGGGCACGAACGGCGGGGCGGCCTGTACGCCCCCACCGTGCTCGAGGACGTGCCGGGGACCTCGGACCTGTGGCGAGAGGAGGCGTTCGCGCCGGTCGTCGTCCTCCAGGCCGTGGACTCCTTCGAGGAGGCCGTGGAGCGGGCCAACGAGATCGACTTCAGCCTGCACGCGGGCGTCTTCACCGGCTCACTGGACCGGGCGATGGACGCGGCGCGACTGCTGGAGGCAGGCGGCGTCATGATCAACGACTCCTCCGACTACCGCTTCGACGCCATGCCCTTCGGCGGCTACAAGTACGGCAGCATGGGCCGCGAAGGCGTGCGGTTCGCCTACGAGGAGATGACCCAGCCCAAGGTCGTCTGCCTCAACAGGGAGCCGGTGTGAGCGACTTCGAGGCCCCCTCCGACGCCGGCTCCCCGGCGTCGGCCGGCGCGCCGACGCGGATCGAGTCCGACGCGTTGGGCGACGTACGGGTGCCCGCGCAGGCGTACTGGGGCGTGCACACCGCACGCGCCCTGGACAACTTCCGCGTCAGCGGGGTCCCCGTCGGCGCCCACGCCCACCTCGTACGGGCCCTGGCCCAGGTCAAGCACGCCGCGGCCCTGGCCAACGGCGAGATCGGGGCCCTGGAGCCGCACAAGGTGCGCGCGATCGCGGCGGCCTGCCGGGCCGTCGCGGAGGGCCGCCATCACGAACAGTTCTGCGTGGACGTCATCCAGGGCGGCGCGGGCACCAGCACCAACATGAACGCCAACGAGGTGATCGCGAACCTCGCGCTGGAACACCTCGGGCACGCGCGCGGTCGCTACGAGCACCTCGACCCGCTCGACGACGTCAACCGCTGCCAGTCCACCAACGACACCTATCCCACGGCGCTGCGGATCGCGGTCAGCGCCGCGCTGAGCGAACTGAGCACCGAACTGACGCTGCTGGCAGCGGAGTTCACCGCCAAAGGCGCCGAATTCGCCACCGTGGTCAAGGTCGGCCGCACCCAGTTGCAGGACGCCGTGCCGATGACGCTGGGCCGTGAGTTCGGCGCGTTCGGCGTGACGCTCGCGGAGGACGTCGACAGGATCCGCGACACGCTGCCGCTGCTCGCCGAGACCAACCTCGGCGCCACGGCCATCGGCACCGGCATCGCCGCCGAACCGGGCTACGCCGCCGCGGCCGTACGTCACCTTCGCGTGCTGACCGGGCTCGACGTCACGTCCGCCCGCGACCTCGTGGAGGCCACGTCGGACACGGGCGTGTTCCTGTTGGTGTCGGGGGTGCTGAAGCGGACGGCGGTCAAGCTGTCCAAGGTGTGCAGCGATCTTCGGCTGCTGGCCAGCGGACCGCGCGCGGGCCTCGCGGAGATCTCCCTGCCTCCGCGGCAGGCCGGATCGTCCGTGATGCCGGGCAAGGTGAATCCGGTGATCCCCGAGATGGTCAACCAGATCGCGTTCGCGACCGTCGGCGCGGACGTCGCCGTCACCATGGCCGCGGACAACGGTCAGCTGCAACTCAACGCGTTCGAACCGCTGATCGGCCATCTGCTGCTGCAGCACATCGGCTGGCTGACGCACGGCTGCTCGGCGCTGCGCACCCTGTGCGTGGCCGGCGTCACTGTCGACCGTGAGGGACTCGCGCGCGGGGCCGTCGGCGCGGTCGGCGCGGTGACGGCGCTCGCCGCGCGCATCGGACACGAGGCCGCCACGGAGGTGGCCCAGGACGCCGCGCGCACCGGCGCCGACGTGGTGGACGTCGTCGTACGGCGCGGGCTGCTGGACCGCGAGAGCGCGCTGCGCCTCATCGCCGCGGCCGGCTGACGACCCGGGACAGCGCGAGCGCCGTCACCGTGTCCCGTACACCGGGCATCTGGGCCATCTGCTCCCAGATGCCCTGTACGCGTTCCAGGGAGTCCGCCTCCACACTGACCAGCAGGTCGAACTGGCCGCTGAGGACGTCGCAGGAGACCACCTCGGGGATGCGTTTGAGGGCGGCGAGGACGTCGGCCCCGCGCATCCGGTCCTCCCGGTAGACCAGGACGTGCGCGGCCACCGTCTCGCGGTCCGGGCCGCACGACGGACGCACGATCGTGTAACCGCCGATGTGCCCCTGCCGTTCCAGCCGTTCGACGCGCTGGCGCACGGCGTTGCGTGACAGCCTCACGCGCTGGCCCAGTTCGGCGTGCGAGATCCGGGCGTTGCGGGTGAGCTCGGTGATGATCCGCTCGTCGATGGCGTCCATGGCGCTCTGTGTCTCCTGACTGGCGAAGGCTCCGGTGGCCGGGGGCCACCGGAGCCGCTGTGCCGGTTCGCGACGCCGTCCGTCCTCGTGACGTCGTCCCGTCCTTGTGGCGTGGGTCAGTTCTCGTGGGTCGGTGTTCTCGTGGGTCAGTTCTCGTGGTGCAGGGCGAAGACGCGCGCCGGGAAGCCGGAGCCGCCCTGCGGTTTGGGCCAGGTGGCGACGATCAGCGCGCCCGCCTCCGGCACGTCGTCCAGGTTGGCCATGAGCTCGATCTGCCAGCGGTCGCGTCGCAGGACGTAGTCCTCGAGGCTGAAGTCGCCCGCTGAGGTGGCCAGTCCGGGGTCGGTGTCGGTCTGCTCGTGCCCGATCGCGGTGGCGCCGGCCTCCTCGAACAGATGCTGCAGCACCTCGGCGGACCAGCCCGGGCAGTGGCTCACGCCCGCCTCGTCCTTGTTGGCCATGGCGGCAGGGTCCGGCCAGCGGCGGCCCCAGCCGGTGCGCAGCGCGACGAACGCGCCCCGGGGGATCCGGCCGTGGCGGGCCTCCCAGGCGGCGACGTCGTCCAGGGTCGGCACCGCGTCCGGGTCCGTGGCGACGCGGTCGGCGATGTCGAGGACGACGAGCGGCAGGATCATCTCGTCGACCGGTATCTCGTCCAGAGTCCGGGCGCCGGCAACGAAGTGGACGGGCGGGTCGACGTGGGTGCCCCACTGTCCGACGATCGTGTACAGGTGCACGTTGAAGCCGTCGCCGCGGGACATGTCGAAGGGCATCTCGCGCTTCTCGTCGGGGAAGGCGGGGAAGTGCGGCTGACCGGGGTGGAAGGCGTGGGTGAGGTCGGTGCGGACCGTCTTGCCGATCAGTTCCCTGTGCAGGGCCCACAGCGGGGGCTCGGCGATGGTCGCGGGCGTGGCCGTGACGGCCGTCTCCGGTGTCATGCGTGTTCGTCCTCCAGTTCGGCGCCGTACCCGGCGTTCTTGTCCAACAGATCTATCCAGTCGACGAGTTCGGAGGGCCGGGCGACGGAGGCGACCGCGTGGGCCGACTCCGCGGGACCGCCGTACCCCCACCGCACGTGGACGGCGGGGATGCCCTCGGCGGCGGCGCTCTCGACGTCATAGGAGCGGTCGCCGACCATGAGGGGCCGGCTGACGTCGGCGCCGCCCGCGCGCAGGCGGGCCACGCATTCGCGGATCACCTCCCGCTTCGTCGTACGGCCTTCCTCCTCGCGCAGACCGCACACGGCCAGCAGCCGGGACCCGAGACCGAAGCGGTGGGCCGTCAACTCCGCCTGGTCCTGCACCTTCGAGGTCGCGACGCCCATCGGCAGACCGCGTGCGACCAGGGCGTCGAGCAGTTCGGGGACACCGTCGTACAGCGCGGCGGCCGACGCGCCGTCGCGGGCGTACGCGGCGCGGTAGGCGGTGAGGGCGGCCCGTGCGGCGGGCTCGTCGAGCCCGACCACGCGGCGGAACGTGTCGTGCATCGGCGGGCCGACGAAGGAGCGCAGGGTGGCCGCGTCGGGAACCGGCGCCCCGACGGACCGTAGGGCCTCGGCGGCGCTGGCGGTCACGCCGGGAGCGGAGTCCACCAGGGTGCCGTCCAGGTCGAACAGGACGCAGGTCGGCGCTCTCATGCCGGCGCCCCTGCGCTGCTGCGGCGGCCGTGCCGCAGCCAGTGGTAGAGGTAGCAGCCCGCGACGAACGGAACACCGAAGTACAGGGCCGTCGCCTGCGCGGGATCGAGGGCGATGCCGACGAGCGAGGCGAGGCACAGCACGAAGGCCAGGATCGGCACGACCGGGTAGAGGGGCGTGCGGTACGGCAGGGTCGCCGGGTTCCCGCCTGCGCGGACGAAGGCCCGCCGATGGAAGAACTGCGCGGCGGCGATGGACATCCAGACCCCGACCGCGGCGAATCCGGCGATCGACACCAGCACCAGATAGACCGTCTCGGGCGCCGCGACGCTGCTCACCAGGGAGGCGAGACCGCCGAGCATGCTCAGCGCCAGCGCGGTCAGGGGGATGCCGCGGCGGCTGAGCCGGCGCAGCGCCTGCGGGGCCTGCTTCTCCTCCGCGAGCGAGAAGAGCATGCGGGCGCAGGAGTACAGGCCGCTGTTGCCGGCCGACAGCAGCGCCGTGATGATCACGAAGTTCATGACGTCGGCCGCGTAGGGGAAGCCGATGGAGGCGAAGACGGTGACGAACGGACTCTCGTCCAGGCCCACTTGGTCGTAGGGGATGGTCGCGGCGATCACCGTGATCGCGCCGACGAAGAAGACCAGCAGGCGTATGACGGTGACGCGCAGGGCCTTGGGCACGGCCTCGGCCGGGTTCTCGGTCTCGCCCGCGGCGACGCCGATGAGTTCGGACCCCGAGAAGGCGTAGAACGCGGCCAGCACGGTGACCAGGACGCCCGAGAAGCCGTTCGGGAAGAGGCCGTCGGGGGTGTGGAAGTTCTCCAGCAGCGCGGGGTGGGAGCCGCCCTCCGCGAGCGGGTGGAAACCGGCCAGCGCGGCGCCGCCGAACACGATGAGGGCGACGACGGCGATCACCTTGACCAGCGAGAACCAGTACTCGGTCTCGCCGAAGACGCGCGCCGAGAACGCGTTCACCCCGAAGACGACGGCGGCGAAGACCACGCACCAGACCCAGACGCTGACGCCGGGGAACCAGCGCTGCATCAGCAGCCCGCACGCCGTGAACTCGGAGCCGAGGGCGACGGCCCAGGTCAGCCAGTAGAGCCAGGCGGTGGCGAACCCGGTGGCGGGGCCGATCGACCGGCTCGCGTAGACGTGGAAGGCGCCCGAGACGGGATAGGCGACGGCGAGTTCACCGAGGCAGGCCATCACCAGCCAGACGACGAACGCACCGACGAGGTAGGCCAGGACCGCGCCGAGCGGACCGGCCTGGGAGACGGTGAAGCCGGAGCTGAGGAAGAGTCCGGAACCGATGACGCCGCCCATCGCGATCATGACGAGATGGCGGGAACGCATGGTGCGCCGCAGGCCGTCGCCGGGCGGCTGAGGGGCGTTGTCTGCGGCGGCCGGAGCGTTGTCCGGTACTGCTGAGACGGACATGGCGGTCTCCTCTGCGGAGCGGAGCGGAGCGGGGAGAGGGGGACGGGCGTGGGGGGCGATCGGCACGGCATGGCTGCGGGGTGAGGCCACTTTCGAGGACTGCGGGTCCGCGTCGGGGTGGGTCGCGGACCGAGGGGAGCGGGCGCCCCGTGTGGGCGACGGGCTCACGGGACGAGGCGGAGGGTCAGGCCCGGGAGACGAGGTCCAGCGGGGCGGAGAGCTCCATCACCGGGATCTCCCAGGGGTGGGCGTCGGTGAGGCGGGCGAGGAGCCGCGCGAGGGCGTCGTCGTCCAGGTCCGCGTCGACGTAGGTCGTCACGGCGAGCGTCGAGGACAGGAACCGTCCGCCGATCGAGCCGAGTGCGGGGCGGGCGCCGGGCCGGACGGTGAATCCCTCGGCGCCGAGGGAGACCTCGAAGACGTCGCCGTAGACGCCGAAGTCCCCGAGCTCGGGGGAGGTCTCCACGATGCGCAGGAAGGAGGCGAAGGAGCCGTCGGCCCGCAGCGCGTCGAGGTCGCCCTTCGCGCACGCGGTCAGGGTCGCGTTCGCCACCGGCCAGAACACCTTGATCGTCCGGACCCTCCGGCGCCGGACGGACGTGTGGGCGCCTGTCCGGTCCTCTGCGGTCGGTTCCGGCGTGATCGTCGTCGTGGCCATGCGCGTCTCATTCCTTCGTCATCCGGCGGCGGGTGATGAGAAGGATGCTAAGCGCGCATTAAATGCACGGCAAGATGCAAATGTTGCACACTTTGATCGATGGCGGGACCGTCGAAAGGCCGCTGCGGTCGGTTCCGGCGGGCGCCTCAGCGTTCCGGCAGCGCGTGTTCGGCCCAGATGACCTTGCCGCGGGGGGTGTAGCGGGTTCCCCAGCGCTCGGTGAGCTGCGACACCAGGAACAGGCCCCGGCCGCCCTCGTCGGTCGTCGCGGCGTGGCGCAGATGGGGCGAGGTGCTGCTGCCGTCGGTGACCTCGCAGGTGAGCGTGCGGTCGTGGATCAGCCTCACGTGGATGGGCCCGCTGCCGTAGCGGACGGCGTTGGTGACGAGCTCGCTGAGGACCAGTTCCATGCCGAAGGCCAGCTCGGACAGCCCCCACGCGTCGAGCTGGTCGGTCGCCGCGGCGCGCACCCCGGCGACGGCGGCGGGGTCGGGCGGCACGTCCCAGCCGGCGACGCGATCCGGCGGCAGCGCGTGGGTGCGGGCGATGAGCAGGGCCACGTCGTCGGTGGGGTGCTCGGGCAGCACCGATTCCAGAACGGCCCGGCAGCTGTCCTCCGGCGCGCGCCGCGGGTGACCCGCGAGGGCCTTGCGCAGGACTTCCATTCCTTCGTCGAGGTCGCGGGTGCGGTTCTCGATGAGGCCGTCGGTGTAGAAGACGAGCTGGGAGCCTTCGGCGACGTCCACCTCGGCGGTCTGGAAGGGCATGCCGCCCAGCCCCAGCGGCGGACCCGGCGGCAGGTCGGGGAAGACCACGTTTCCGTCAGGGTCGGCCAGGGCGGGCGCCAGGTGTCCGGCGCGGGCCATGGTGCAGCGCAGCGTCGTGGGGTCGTAGATCGCGTAGAGGCAGGTGGCGCCCACGACGGCAGCGGGTTCGTCCGTGCACGCCTCGTCCTGGTCGATGCGACCGACCACGTCGTCCAGGTGACTGAGCAGTTCGTCGGGCGGCAGATCGAGCGTGGAGAAGTTGTGCACCGCGGTCCGCAGCCGCCCCATGGTCGCGGCGGCGTGCAGACCGTGACCGACCACGTCTCCGACGACCAGTGCCACGCGGCTGCCGGGCAGGGCGATCACGTCGAACCAGTCCCCGCCCACACCCGACCTGGCCGGGAGGTAGCGGTAGCCGACGTCGACGGCGCTCTGCGCGGGCAGGCCCTGCGGCAGCAGACTGCGCTGGAGGGTGACCGCCAGGGCGTGCTCGCGCGTGTACCGGCGGGCGTTGTCGATGCTGACCGCGGCGCGAGCCACCAGTTCGTCGGCGAGCGAGAGCTCCTCCTGGTCGAAGGGGGAGTGCTCCTCGGAGCGCCAGAAGTTGACCATGCCGAGGACCACGCCGCGGGCCTGGATCGGAGTCGCTATGAGGGAGTGGATGCCGTAGTCGAGTATGCGTTCGGTGCGTTCCGGGTCCTGCCGGTGCCAGCCCGTCGCGGTGGACAGGTCGGCCACCAGCTCCGAGCGGCCGGTCCCGAAGCCGCGTGCCTGGGGCGTGGAGGGGAGGAAGTCGATCAGCCGGTCCTTCTCGTAGAGCGGCTGGTCCTCCCGGATGCCGCATACGGCGACACGTCGCATCCCCTTCGCGGTGGCGCCCGGCTCCTCGCCGCGCAGCACGGCGTCAGCCAGGTCCACGGTGACGAAGTCGGCGAAGCGGGGCACGGCGATCCGAGCGAGTTCGTCGGCTGTCCGGACGGCGTCGAGGGTGGTGCCGACGCCCAGTCCGGCGTCGTAGAGCAGCTTCAGTCGCTCACCGGTGATCTCGGCCCTGCCCGACACCGCCTGGAGTTCCGTGGAGTCGCGCAGTGTCACGACCGTGCCCCGAGGGCCTGCGCCGCGACCCGTGGACCTCTGGTTGACCACCAGCAGTCGCGGTCCGGCCAGGTGCACCTCGTCGCTGGCCTCGCGGCCGGTGCTGAGCAACGACCGGATCTCGGGTTCGAGAGACGACAGCTGCGAGACCAGCTGCCCTTCCGCTTCCGGGGGCAGACCCAGGAGCCGCTCGGCCTCGTCGTTCGCCAGCAGCAGCCGTCCCTCGTCATCGACGATGAGCACTCCTTCGCGCACCGAGTGCAGCACCGCGTCGTGATGCTCGTACATGCGGGTCATCTCGTTCGGGGCCAGGCTGTGCGTCTGCCGTCGCAGCCGCCTGCTGACCAGCACCGTGGCGACGGTGGACGCTCCGAGCGCGACTGCTCCGGCTGTCAGGATGATCGGTATCTGCTGCTCCACCAGCCCGGTGACGTTCTTGACCTTCAGTCCAGCGGAGACGATGCCCACCACCTTCCCGTGGGTGTCCTGGATGGGCACATTGGCCTGGACCTCGTGGCCGAGGGGGCCGTGCACGCTTTCGGTGTAGACCTTTCCCGCCAGCGCCGGCCCGATCGTCCCCACGAACCGCTTGCCGATCCGGTCCGGCAGCGGATGGGTGTAACGGATCCCCTTCGCGTCGGTCACCACGATGAAGTCGACGCCGGCGGCTTTGCGTCCGGACTCGGTGAGCGGCTGGAGGATCTTCGAGGGATCGGGGGCTCGCAGGGCGGACAGCACGCCGGGGGAATGGGAGAACGTCTGGGCGACCGCGATGGATCTCCTTATGGCCTCGGCTTTGGTGTGCCGCTCGGACTGCACGACCAGGGCGAGGACGGCCAGCGCGACGAGCAGCACGACCAGGGTCACCTGCAGGAGGAACATCTGGCCCGCGACGGTCCGCGTGCCCTTGCGTGCCGGTGACCAAAGCCGCGATATATGCCTAAAGCTGGCAAAACGGTCTCCCATCCGGTCTTTCTAGCACTGCTGGACCCGTCCAGTCACGGGATCCGCCCGCGCTCCGCCCGGCCGGAAACCGACCGCATGCGTTCCGATTCGCACAGTCACCGATCACGGTGGGCGGGGCGCCTCCGTCGTCGAGCGGCCCTCCGCGCGCCCCGGCGCGACGACCCGAGACCGCCGGGCCGGCGTCGCGCTGCCGACGGATCCTTGACCCCGGGGCGGGGCCTCCATGATGCTGTGTTGCGTTCCATGCAATGAGTGCCGCAATGAGAA
The DNA here is from genome assembly GCF_040299045.1 of Streptomyces sp. NPDC001027. Lineage (NCBI taxonomy): Bacteria > Bacillati > Actinomycetota > Actinomycetes > Kitasatosporales > Streptomycetaceae > Streptomyces > Streptomyces sp. NPDC001027. The sequence continues at coordinate 4,989 of NZ_JBEPBI010000166.1, read as the reverse complement.
ACGTTGACTCGATTCGACGCATGATCCCCCTACACCCCGGAGTGGCGCCTCAGATGACTCGCAACGCACCTGTCGACGACCCCGGAGACGCCCGCCTGCGGGTCGGCCCCCCGAAGGAGTACGCCGCCGGCATCCCCGCGGTCACTTCCTCGCTCCGGCACGCCGGCGAGCAGATGGGAGCCCGCCGGGGCCTGCTCACCCTCCTCCGGGTCAACCAGAAGGAGGGCTTCGACTGCCCCGGCTGCGCCTGGCCCGAGCCGGAGCAACGGCACGCCGCGGAGTTCTGTGAGAACGGCGCCAAGGCGGTTGCCGAAGAGGCCACGGTCCGCCGGGTCACACCGGACTTCTTCGCCGGGCACACCCTGGAGGACCTGCTCCCCGCCAGCGACTACTGGCTCGGTCAGCAGGGCCGCCTCACCCACCCCGTGCACCGCGCGGCCGGCGACGACCGCTACCGGCCGATCTCCTGGGACGACGCGTTCGCCGTGATCGCCCGTGAGCTCGCCGCGCTGGACCACCCCGGCCAGGCCGCCTTCTACACCTCCGGACGGGCGAGCAACGAGGCCGCGTTCCTCTATCAGCTGTTCGTCCGGATGCTCGGCACCAACAACCTGCCGGACTGCTCCAACATGTGCCACGAGTCCAGCGGTTCGGCACTGACGGAGACCATCGGCATCGGCAAGGGAAGCGTCACCCTGGAGGATCTCCACGACGCCGACCTCATCCTCGTCGTCGGCCAGAACCCCGGCACCAACCACCCCCGCATGCTCTCCTCGCTGGAGACCGCCAAGCGCCGGGGCGCCCGGATCATCGCGGTCAACCCGCTCCCCGAGGCGGGGCTGCTGCGGTTCAAGAACCCCCAGCGGCCCTCCGGCGTCCTCGGCGGCGGCACCCGCCTGGCCGACCGGTTCCTCCAGATCAGACTGGGCGGGGACCAGGCGCTCTTCCAGGCCTTCAACCGCATGCTGCTGGAGGCCGAGGACGAGGCCCCCGGCACGGCTCTGGACACCCCCTTCATCGAGCGGTACACCCACGGCTTCCAGGAGTTCGCCGAGCACGCCCGCAAGGTCTCCTGGGACGAGATCCTGAAGGCGACCGGCCTGCCCGAGGAGGAGATCCGGGGCGCGTTCGACGAGGTGCGGGGCGCCGAGAAGATCGTCGTCTGCTGGGCGATGGGCCTCACCCAGCACAAGCACTCGGTCCCCACCATCCGGGACGTCGTCAACTTCCTCCTGCTGCGCGGCAACATCGGCCGCCCCGGCGCCGGCCTGTGCCCGGTGCGCGGTCACTCCAACGTGCAGGGCGACCGCACGATGGGCATCTACGAGAAACCCGACGGCGCGTTCCTGGACGCGCTCGGCGCCGAGTTCGCCTTCACGCCCCCGAGGCGCCACGGCCACGACGCGGTCGAGAGCATCCGCGCCATGCGCGACGGCGACGTACGGGTCTTCGTCGCGCTCGGCGGCAACTTCGTCGCCGCAGCCCCCGACACCGACCTCACCGAGCGGGCCCTGCGCAACTGTCGTCTCACCGTGCAGATCTCCACCAAGCTCAACCGCTCGCACGTGATCGCCGGCGAACAGGCGCTCATCCTCCCGTGCCTCGGCCGGACCGAGGCGGACCTGCGGCCCGCCGGGCCCCAGCAGGTCACCGTCGAGGACTCCATGGGGATGGTCCACCTCTCCCGAGGGCGTCTCGCCCCCGCCTCCGAGCATCTGCTGAGCGAGCCGGCCATCGTCTGCCGCATGGCACGGGCCGCGCTCGGGGAGGCCGGCTCCCACGTGCCCTGGGAGGAGTTCGAGAAGGACTACGACAGCATTCGCGACCGCATCGCCCGCGTGATCCCCGGGTTCCAGGACTTCAACCTGCGGGTGCGACGGCCGGGCGGCTTCGCACTGCCGCACCCGCCGCGCGACGAACGCCGGTTCACCACCGCCACGGGGCTGGCCAACTTCACCGCCAACCCGCTGGAGCGGCCCCATGTGCCGCCGGGGCGGCTGCTGCTCCAGACGCTCCGCTCCCATGACCAGTACAACACCACCGTCTACGGCCTCGACGACCGCTACCGCGGCATCCGTCAGGGCCGCCGGGTGCTCTTCGTGCACCCCGACGACCTCGCCGACCGCGGCCTGGCCGACGGCGACCTCGTCGACATCGTCAGCGAGTACGACGACGGCGTGGAACGCAGGGCGCCGGCCTTCCGCGTGGTGCCCTACCCGACGCCCCGCGACTGCTGCGCCGCGTACTTCCCCGAGACCAACGTCCTCGTCCCCCTGGACTCCACGGCGGCGATCAGCAACACCCCCACCTCGAAGTCGATCGTCGTCCGCCTGGAACCGGCGCCCGGCGGCCGGCCCGCGGGGACCTGAGTTCAGGTGAGGCAGGCGACGCGGCTCCTGGCCGCGCCGCCCTGCCGGCCCGTCCGCGCCGACCTCGTGGTGTTCGGCGTCCCCGCGGCCGTCCCCCCGGCTGTCACCTCGGTCTTCGCCGTGGGCGGCCGCGGGTCTCCGTTGCCGCCCCGGGACCGTGTACGCGCCTCCGCCCTGCGATCGCCACAAGCCGCAGAGGGGGCTTTAGTTGTTTCATGTGAGGCGAGTTTTGGATGCCGCAACGCCCTGAGAGCCCGAGAGGGGCCTCTGAACTCCTTGACAAGGGTTCTGGGCGACTCCAGACTGATGTTGCGCTTACCGCAAACCGTTTCGTTATACGCACCCGAGGTGTCATGATGATTCCCGCGTGCCGTCTCGCGGATCTCCCGCGAGGCGAGGCCTTCCGGCTCGACGTCGACCCGCCGGTCTCGGTGTTCCACACCGACGACGGCGAGCTCTTCGCCATCGACGACACCTGCACCCACCAGGACGCCTCGCTCGCCGACGGCTGGCTGGAGGGCTGCGAGGTGGAATGCCCGCTGCATGCCTCCAAGTTCGACCTGCGCACCGGCGCGGTCGACGCTCCGCCGGCCAAGCTGCCGGTCCGGACGCACGAGGTCGTCGTCGAGGACGACATGATCTACGTCCGGGTCTCCACGGAGGCGCCCAACCTGCCGCCCTGCGTCTCCGCCCGGCTCGCCGGGGGTCCCGCGTGAGAACCGTCGCCGTGGTCGGCGCCTCCCTCGCCGGCCTCTCGGCGGCCCGCTCGCTGCGCAAGCAGGGCTTCGACGGACGCCTGGTCGTCATCGGGGACGAACTGCACCGCCCCTACGACAGGCCCCCGCTGTCCAAGGAGTTCCTCGCCGGAGCCCTCGGCGAGGCCGAACTCGCCTTGGAGGCGGAGGGCGAGGACCTGGCGGCGGAGTGGCTGCTCGGCGCCCGCGCCACCGCGCTCGACCACGCCGCGCGCACGGTCCGTCTCGCCGACGGACGTGAGGTGCGCGCCGACGGCTTCGTCATCGCCACCGGCGCCGTGGCGCGGACCCTGCCCGGCTCCGCGGGCCTCGCCGGAGTGCACACCCTGCGCACCCTGGACGACGCCCGCGCCCTGCGGGACGAACTGACCCGCGGGGGAAGGCTCGTCGTGATCGGCGGCGGTTTCATCGGCGCCGAGGTCGCCTCCACCGCGTACGCCCTCGGTCTCGACGTGACCGTCGTGGAAGCCGCCCCGACCCCGCTCGCCGGGCCGCTCGGCGCGACCATGGGCGCCGTCGTCTCCGGCCTCCACGCCGACCACGGTGTGCGGCTGTTGTGCGGCGTCGGCGTCAAGGGGCTCAGCGGGGAACAGCGGGTCGAGGCCGTCCTGCTGGAGGACGGCCGAAGCGTCCCCGCCGACATCGTCGTGGTCGGCGTCGGGGCACACCCCTGCGTCGAGTGGCTGGAAGGCTCCGGCATCGCCCTCGACAACGGCGTGAAGTGCGGCGCGGACGGCCGCACCAGCCTTGCCGGCGTCGTCGCGGTCGGCGACTGCGCCAACTGGTACGACCCGCGGGCCGGCCGTCACCGCCGCGTGGAGCACTGGACCGGCGCACGCGAGCGACCGGAGGCGGCCGTCGCCACCCTGCTGGCAGGAGGCGCGGTCGAGCCCGGCGTGCCCAGGCCGCCCTACTTCTGGTCCGACCAGTACGGCGTCCGCATCCAGTTCGCCGGCCATGCGGCCGAGGCCGACAGCATCACCGTCGAGGCGGGCGCGGCGGACGACCGCGACGTCCTCGCCGTCTACCGGCGCGACGGCCGACCGGTCGCCGTGCTCGGCATGAACCAGCCGCGGCTGTTCATGCGGGCGCGCAAGCAGCTGGCCGCCGCCACGCCTTGACACCGCCTCGGTGTCACCTCATGCTGCGGTTGCCCACAGCGCGCAGTGTTGCCTTATGCACAACGCCGTTCGGAGTCGTTCCTCCCGGCGTCCGAATGCCCCCTCCGCGACGTTCCCCGAGGAGTGCCCCGTGACCTCGACCAGCCTGCCCGACAGCCTGATCGCCACTCTTCCCGGCTCCTCCTACACCGATCCCCAGATCTTCGCCCAGGAGCAGGAGCGCATCTTCGAGACGATGTGGTTCTGCGTCGCCCGGGCCTCGGAGCTGGCGAAGCCCGGCGCCTTCCGCACCGTCGACGTGGGCCGCGAGAGCATCCTGATCACCCGGGCCCGCGACCACTCCGTGCGCGCGTACTTCAACGTCTGCCGGCACCGCGGGGCCAAGCTCTGCACCGAGGAGTCCGGCGAGGTGAAGCGGGCCTTCCAATGCCCATACCACGCCTGGACGTACGGCCTGGACGGCAAGCTCGTCGCCGCGCCGAACCTGACCAAGATGCCCGACGTGGGCCGGACCGAGTACGGCCTGGTGAGCGTCGCCGTGCGGGAGTGGCTCGGCTATGTCTGGGTCTGCCTCGCGGAGAACCCGCCCTCCTTCGAGGAGGACGTCATCGGCGAGGTCGTCACCCGCCTCGGCGACGTCGAGTCGATAGAGCGCTACGACGTCGACAACCTGTCGGTGGGACGTCGGATCACGTACGACGTGAAGGCGAACTGGAAGCTCATCATCGAGAACTTCATGGAGTG
>NZ_JBEPBI010000165.1:0-17440 GCF_040299045.1 Streptomyces sp. NPDC001027 | reverse complement strand
GCGCCGACGGCGCCGACGACCTCCCGCAGTACCTCAACATCCGCATGCCGTTCGCGGACGTGCCCCCGCTGGCGCCGGACGCCAATCCGACGGGTGTGTACGAGCGGGGCGTCGACGTCCCCGCCGAGTGGGCGGGACGCCGCATCGTGCTGCAGGTCGGGGCCGCGGAGAGCGTGCTGCTGGTGCACGTCGACGGGCGGCCGGTCGGCGTGTCCAAGGACTCCCACCTGGCGGCCGAGTTCGACCTGTCGGACGTCGTGCGCCCCGGCGGGCGCGCCCTCGTCCGGCTGACAGTGGTCAAGTGGTCCGACGCCTCGCACATCGAGGACCAGGACCAGTGGTGGCACGGCGGGATCACCCGCTCGGTGCTCCTCTACGCCACCGACCCGCTGCACCTGGCCGACGTGGACGTACGGGCGTCGGCCGACGGCGAGCTGCGCGTCGACTGCCGGGTGCGGGACGCGGGCGGCACACTGCCCGCGGGATGGCACGTCAGCGGCGAGCTGGACGGACTGCCGCTGACGCGGGACGCCGCATTCGACCTGGCAGGCGCCGAGGAGGAGCGGGTCTCCGCCTTCCTCGGCGAAGTGCGGCTGGGCGTGCGCGTGCCCGGGGTGCGCACCTGGAGCGCCGAGACGCCCGAGCTGTACGACCTGACCGTGCGCCTGCACCGCGCGGACGGCTCCGTGGCCGACGCCTCCCGCCACCGGGTCGGCTTCCGGGACGTGACGATCGTGGGCCGCGACCTGCTGGTCAACGGCGAGCGGGTCTTCATCCGGGGCGTCAACCGGCACGACTTCCATCCGCTGACCGGACGGACCGTGTCGCAGGAGGACATGCGCGCCGACCTGGTCGTGCTCAAGCGCCACGGCTTCAACGCGATCCGCACCGCGCACTACCCGAACGACCCCGCTCTGTACGACCTCGCCGACGAACTCGGCTTCTACGTCGTCGACGAGGCGGACATCGAGTCCCACGACCACGCCCACGAGATCGCCGACGACCCCCGCTACCTGAACGCCTTCGTGGACCGGGTGTCGCGGATGGTGCTGCGCGACAAGAACCATCCGTCGGTCATCGTCTGGTCGCTGGGCAACGAGTCCGACTACGGCGCGAACCACGACGCGGCCGTGGGCTGGGTCCGCCGCCACGATCCGACCCGGCCGGTGCAGTACGAGGGCGCCGCCAAGCGCGGCTGGGCCGACCCGGAGGTCGCCTCCGACATCGCCTGCCCGATGTACGCGCCGCTGGAGGACTGTGTGGCGCACGCGCTGTCCGGGCGGCAGACCAAGCCGCTCATCCAGTGCGAGTACTCCCACGCCATGGGCAACAGCAACGGCACGCTGGGCGACCACTGGGCCGCCATCGAGGCCACCCCGGGTCTTCAGGGCGGGTTCATCTGGGAGTTCTGGGACCACGGCATCCTCCAGGATGTGAACGACGCGAGACCGGTCGGGCGTGGGGGCGCCGGGCTCTATGACAACGGTGTCGCCGCGCCCGGGTACCGCTGGGCGTACGGCGGCGACTTCGGCGAGAAGGACCATGACGGCGCGTTCATCGCGGACGGCGTGGTCTTTCCCGACCGCACCCCCAAGCCGGTGATGTCCGAGCACCGGGAGCTCGCCGCGCCGGTGCGGCTGCACGGTCTGCGGGAGGGCGGGGTGGTCGTCTCGAACCACCAGCACTTCCGCTCTCTGGAGTGGCTCGCGGGCGAGTGGGAGCTGTCCCTCGCCCACGGCGGCACGCTCACCGCGGCCGCCGAACTGCCCGATCTGCGGCCGGGCGGGACGGCTGTGCTGCCGCTGCCCTTCGACCTTCCGCGGGACGGCGGCGAGGCATGGCTGACACTGCGGGTGGCGACGGCGCGGGACCTTCCGTGGGCGCCGCGCGGCACCGCGGTGTGCGCGCCGCAGGTTCAGCTGCGGACGGCCGAGCCGCTGCGGGCGCCCGCGGGGTCCGGCCGTGTCGAGACCGACGCCGCCGGGCTCCTCGTCCACCCGCTGCTCGCGGCCGCCCCGACGCTGTCGCTGTGGCGGGCGCCCACCGACAACGACGAACTCGGCGGCATGGCGCGTCGCTGGCGGGCGTGGGGGCTGGACTCCCTCGTGCGCAGACTGGTCTCCGTGCGTCAGGAGGGCGACGGCGTGACCGTGCTCGCCGAGTACGCGGGCGCCGGCGGCGTCGTACGGCACCGGCAGGTGTTCACGCCGGTCGAGGGCGGGCTGCGGATCGACGAACAGGCCGAGCTGCCCACGGAGTTCGACGACGTGCCGCGCGTCGGCTCGGTCTTCGAGACGGTCGCGGGGCTGGACCTGCTGGAGTGGTTCGGGCAGGGCCCCTGGGAGTCCTACCCCGACCGCGCCTCGGGGGCGCCGGTGGGCCATCACTCGCTCGCCGTCGACGAGGCGTTCACCCCCTACCTGCGTCCGCAGGAGAGCGGCGGCCGGCACGGCGTGCGGCGCTTCACGCTCTCGGCGGCGGACGCCACCGGCCTCGCGGTCACGCTGGACGAGCCGCGCCAGGTCTGCGTCACGCGCTACCGCGCCGAGGACCTGACCGCCGTCGCCCACCATGACGAGCTGACCGCGCGGAGCGGCTGCGTCGTGCACGTGGACGCCGCGCACCGCGGCGTCGGCACGGCGTCGTGCGGTCCCGACACCCTCTCCTCCTACCTCGTACCGGCAGGCGTCCACCGCTGGAGCTGGATCCTGCGCGTCCTGTGAATCCCCCTGTCCGGTAACGGACTTCGCACTTCGCAACGGAGCAGCACGTGTGTACTTCGCATGCCCAGTCCCAGGAGGACCCCGTCCCGGCCGGCGCCGGCAGACGCGGCTTCCTGCGGGCCACCGCCCTGCTCGGCGCCGCCGCGACGGCCGGCCTCGCGACCGGGGCCGCCGCCGAAGCCGCTCCCTCCCGGTGGCGCCCGGACCCCGACAGCCGCCGTTTCACGCTCGCCGTCATGCCCGACACGCAGTACCTCTTCGACGGCCCGAGCATCGACGGGGCGCCGGTCGAGGCGTCGCTGCGCTATCTGCTGGCGCGGGGCGCGGAGGACAACATCGTGTTCCTGTCCCACCTGGGCGACCTCACCCAGAACGGCGCGACGGAGGAAGTCGCGGCGATCAGCCGGGCGTTCGGGCTGCTGGACCGGCGCGGGGTGGGCTACAGCGTGCTGGCCGGCAACCACGACGTGCAGTCGTCGACGACCGACCAGCGCGGCACGACGCCGTATCTGGAGGCCTTCGGCCCGCAGCGCTTCCGGGGAAAGCCCACCTTCGGCGGGGCGTCCCCCGACGGCTACAACACCTTCCACCTGTTCCGTGCCGGCGGCCGGGAGTGGATGGTGCTGGCCCTGGACTGGCGGCTGTCGGAGCAGGGGTACGCCTGGGCCGCCGGGGTCCTCGCCCGGCATCCGAGGACGCCGGTCGTGCTGACCACGCACGAGCTGGTCGTCGGGGACGACGCGCTCTCGGCGTACGGGCAGCAGCTGTGGGACCGGCTGATCGAGGACCACGACCAGATCTTCCTCACGCTGGGCGGGCACTACTGGCCCGCCGGCCGCGCGACGCGGAAGAACGCGGCCGGACACGACGTCCATCTGCATCTGACGAACTATCAGAACCGGTACTTCGGCGGCGCCGCGATGATCCGCCTGTACCGCTTCGACCTCGACCGCGACGTCATCGACGTGGAGACCGTCTCACCCTGGATCCTGGGCCGGGCCGCCGAGGGGCTCAACGAGCTGGAGCGGCAGGAGCTCGAACTGAGCGGCGACGCTGACCGGTTCACTGTCGACGTCGACTTCGCCGAGCGCTTCGCCGGGTTCGATCCGGCGCCTGCCCGCCCGGCGCGGCCCGCGTCGAAGGTCCTCGTGCCGGGCACGGCGGCATACTGGCGGTTCGACGGTCACACCGACGGCTCGGCGGTCTCCGGCACCGTGCGCGACCTGTCCGGACGGGGCAACGACCTCATGGTCGTCGCGGTCGGCGGCGGCACGCTCGGCTGGTCGTCCGACCATCATCCCGACCAGCCGGGGCACGGCAGCCTGGAGTTCCGGGGCTTCAAGTCCCCGCTGAAGGGCGCCTACCTGCGCACGGTCGACGGCGCGCCGCTGAACTCGGCGACCTTCGCCCGGGGTTACACCGTCGAGGCGTTCTACCGCCTCCCCGCCGACTGGGACCCGGCGCACCACGCCTGGTCGGGGCTGGTCGGCCGGACGGGCACGGGCGGCGCCGCGGGCAAGTCCGCCGACGACCCGGACGAACCGCTCGCCACCCTCTCGCTGTCCAACGACCGGGAACCGCAGTGGGCGATGCGTCCGCTGAACCAGCAGGGCATCGCCACCAACTGGGGCCAGGAGACGCCGCTGGAGACCTGGTGGCACCTCGCGGTCGTCAACGACGGCCGGCACACCACGCTGTACGTCGAGGGCTGCCCGGTGGTCCGCAACCCGAAGGCCGCGGCCGTCGGCATCGCCTCCGTCGGCCTGCCCTGGCTGCTCGGCGGCTACACGTACGCCGGACAGATCGACCAGATCCTGCACGGCCGCCTCGGCGACGTGCGCATCGTGGAGCGGGCGCTGCCCGTGACCTCCTTCCTGAACCACTGAGACCTCATGGACACCGTGATGACCGAGCAGCAGCTCCCCGTCTGGGCCGACCCGTCCGTCTCCTCCGCCGCACTCGACCCCCAGGGCGTGTCCCGGCGGCAACTCCTGCGCCGGGCCGGCCTGTTCGGCGCCGCGTTCACACTGGCCGGCGCGGCCGCGCCCGCCCTCGCCGGCCCGGCCGCGGCCGGGGAGAGGGGCTGCGGCGGCGAGGACCCGCGTCTCGCCTACCTCGTCGGCGACCACCATGTGCACTCCGTGTACAGCCACGACGCGAAGTACACCTTCTCCCAGCAGGCGCGGGCCGCCGCCCGGTACGGCCTGGACTGGATGGTGTTCAACGAGCACGCCAACTTCGGGCACGCCCGCCACGGCGCCGCGCTGGAGCATCAGGAGATCCTCAAGGCCCGGGCCGCGAACCCGCGACAGCTGATCTTCCAGGGGCTGGAGTGGTACATCCCGGCCGCCGAGCACTGCACGGTGTTCGCCGCGCCCGGCCCGCACGAGGTGGACCTGCTCACCCGGTTCGAGCTCGCCTACGACGGCAAGCTGCTGGGGTACGACAAGGGCGGCGCCGCCGACGCCGACACCGCCCGCAACGAGGCGCACGCGGTGAAGGCCGTGAAGTGGCTGGCCGAGCAGCGCCGCACCGGTTACGTCGACGACGTCCTCGTGCTCGCCAACCACCCGCTGCGGCTGGGCATCGACTCCCCGCACGAGATGCGCGCCTGGCGCGACGCGGCCCCCGAGATCATGATCGGCATGGAGGGCGCGCCCGGCGCCCAGGGCGCGGCGCTCCCCGGCCTGCGCAGCGCCACGTCGATCCGCGGCGAGTACGAGAACAAGCCGTCGGCGCAGTCCTGGGCGGGGTACCCGGCGGACGCGTACCTCACGTACGGCGGCTTCGACTGGGCCACCGCGACCGTGGGCGGTCTGTGGGACTCGATGCTGGCCGAGGGCCGGCTGTTCACGATCACCACCAACTCCGACAACCACCGGACGGTCTTCGACACCTGGAAGAACGGCGACTGGCCGGCCGGGCAGACCTTCGACGACACCGGCAGGCTGCCGGACCCGGTGAACACCGACACCCCACAGCCGGGCAGCGACTTCTGGCCCGGCCAGTTCAGCCGCACCCACGTGGGCGTCACACGCTACGGCTACCGCGCGGTGATGACGGGTCTGCGCGAGGGCCGCGTCTGGCTGGACCACGGGCACCTGCTGGACGGACTCGAGGTGCGGCTGCGGCGCGGGCACGGCGACGGACGGGGCGTCACCCTCGGCGGACGGCTGCGGGTGCGCCGGGGCGAGAAGCTCACCCTGGACATCACGGTGACCACCGCCTCCCGTCCCAACCCGCAAGGGATCCTGCCGGAGTTGGCGCACGTGGACGTGGTCCGCGGCGCGGTGCGCGGTCCGGTGGCCGACCGCGACTCCTGGCGTGCGCCCGACACCAGGGTGGTGCGCTCCACCGACGTGAGCGGCCGCAAGGGCACGTACACGCTGCGCGTCCCGCTCGCGGCAGGCGACGAGTCGTTCTACGTCCGGCTGCGCGGCAGCGACGGCAACCGTCACGGAACCGGTTACCTGGGCGCTTCCGTGGACCCGCACGGTCCGGTCCCGCACGCGCCGGGCAACGGCGACCCGTGGGCGGACACCTGGTTCTACTCGAACCCGGTCTTCGTGGACGTCGTGAGCTGAGGCGCGCCGAAGGGGGTGCGGGGAACCGCGCGGCCGGCACGACCGGTCCCCGCTGTCCGCACCCCCTCACCCTGCGGTGCTCGGATCAGCCCTTATCCGTAGAACCGCGAAAGGCTCTGCAGCACGGCCGCGGGCTTCGCGCCCCCCTCGATCTCGATCGCCCCGTCGACGGTGATCTGCACCCCGCCGGGGACGTCCTCGACGTCGGTCAGCCTGCCGGTCAGACGAATCCGCGAGCCGACCTTCACCGGCGAGGGGAAGCGGACCTTGTTGAGCCCGTAGTTCACCTTGGTGGTGACCCCCTGGACGTCGAGCAGCTCGGTGAAGAGGGGGATGAAGAGGGAGAGGGTCAGGTACCCGTGGGCGATCGGCGCGCCGAAGGGTCCCGCCGCGGCCTTCTCCGGGTCCACGTGGATCCACTGGTGGTCCCCGGTCGCGTCGGCGAACGTGTCGATGCGCTCCTGGGTGACCTCGATCCACTCGCTGGTGCCCAGGTCGCTGCCGGACAGCTTCCTCAGCTCGTCGAGGCCGTTGACGATGATGCTCATATGCCGTTCCTCACAGGGGAGTTCACAAAGGGGTCAGTCGGGGCGGGGTCAGTCGGGGCGGGGGCGGTCAGGGCGGGGGCGGTCAGGGCGGGGGCGGTCAGGGCGGGGGCGGTCAGGAAGGGGCGCCGAACCGGGAGCGCACCCGGGCCTTGAGGAGCTTGCCCGAGGCGGTGCGCGGCAGTTCGTCCGCGATCGCCACCGACTTGGGGATCTTGTACTTGGCGAGCCGGCCCGCCAGGGACGCCAGCACCTGGTCGGGGTCGAGCGTGGCGCCCTCGCGGGGCACGACGACCGCGCGGGGAACCTCGCCCCACTTGTCGTCCGCCACCCCGATGACCGCGCACTCGACGATGTCGGGGTGGGCCAGCAGCAGGTCCTCGATCTCGGCGGGGTAGACGTTCTCCCCGCCCGAGATGATCATGTCCTTGATGCGGTCGACGATGTGCACGTACCCGTCCTCGTCGACCCGGGCGGCGTCGCCGCTGCGGAACCAGCCGTCGGCGAAGGCCGCGGCCGTCTCCTCGGGCAGCCCCCAGTAGCCGGGCATCACGTGCGGACCGCGGACCACGACCTCGCCCGTCTCGCCCGTCTCGACCGGCGCCAGGTCCGGCCGTACGACCCGCACGTCGCTGAAGAAGTGCGGGACGCCCGCCGAGCCGGCCTTGCTGACGGCGTGCTCGGCGTCCAGGAAGAGCGTGCCGGGCGAGGCCTCGGTCATGCCGTAGCCCTGGAGGAAGGTCAGACCGCGCTCCTGGTACGCCTCGATGAGCGGCGAGGGCACCGGGGAGCCGCCGCAGGTCAGGATGCGCAGGGAGGACAGGTCGGCGGCGGCCCAGCGCGGGTGCCGGGCGACCTGGTCGAACATGGTCGGCACCCCGAACATGAAGGTGATCCGGTGTTCCTCGATCAGGCCGAGGGTGGCCTCCGGGTCGAAGGCCTCGACGAGGACGCAGGCGCCGCCCTTGAGGAGCACCGGCAGGGTCAGCATGTTCAGTCCGGCCGTGTGGAACAACGGCGCGGAGACGAGGGCGCGTTCGTCGGCGATCAGGTCCGTGTCGACGAGGACGTTGATCGCGTTCCAGGTGAGGTTGCCGTGGGTGAGCATCGCGCCCTTGGGGCGGCCGGTGGTCCCCGAGGTGTACATGATGATGCAGGTGTCGTCGGGCGCGACCGGCGTGTCGATCGGCTCGTCCGGCGCCGAGGCGAGCGCCTCCTCGTACTCGGCCCCGACCTCGAGGTACGTCCGCACGTCCGTGTGTCCGGGCAGTCCGGCGACGAGGCCCGCGTGCGAGGGTCCGTAGACGAGCGCCTTGGCCCCGGAGTCGGCGAGCTGGTAGGCGATCTCGGGGCCGGCGAGCCGGGTGTTCAGCGGGACGAAGACCGCGCCGAGGGCGCCGGCGGCGAACAGGGTCTCCAGGTAGGAGGGGTGGTTCGGGCCGAGGTAGGCGATGCGGTCGCCGCGCCGCACGCCCTGGGCGCGCAGGGCGTGCGCCAGGCGCGTGGTGCGGGTGTGCAGGGTGCGGTAGTCCGTCGGTCGGCCGTCGTGGACCAGGGCGGTGCGGTGCGGGGTCTTGCGGGCCCGGCGGGCGGGCCAGGACCCCAGTCCCTCGTTGCGCATCTTCCAGCCCCTTACGGTGCGGTCAGCCCGAGCAGGCGGGCGGCGTTCTCCTTGAGGATCTTCGGCTTCACGTCGTCCTTGATCGTCAGCTTGTCGAAGTCGGCGAGCCAGCGGTCGGGGGTGAGGACGGGGAAGTCGGAGCCGAAGAGGACCTTGTCCTTCAGCAGCGTGTTGGCGTACTGCACGAGTTGCGGCGGGAAGTACTTCGGCGACCAGCCGGACAGGTCGATGTGCACGCCCGGCTTGTGGGTGGCGACCGCCAGGGCCTCGTCCTGCCAGGGGAACGACGGGTGCGCCAGGATGATCTTGAGGTGCGGAAAGTCGGCGGCGACGTCGTCCACATGCAGCGGGTTGGAGTACTTGAGCCGGATCCCGCCGCCGCCCGGGACGCCGGCGCCGATGCCCGTCTGACCGGTGTGGAACAGGGCGATGGTCCCCGTCTCCTCGATCACCTCGAACAGGTCGTACGCCACCGAGCGGTCGTTGGGGAAGAAGCCCTGGATGCTGGGGTGGAACTTGAAGCCCTTCACCCCGTACTCCTCCACCAGGCGGCGGGCCTGCTTCACGCCCGCCTTCCCGCGGAAGGGGTCGATGGAGGCGAACGGGATGAGGACGTCGGCGTTGGCGGCGGCGGACTCGGCGACCTCCTCGTTGGGCACCGGCGCCGTGCCCGTGGCGGACTCGGCGTCCACCGTGAAGATCACGGCGGCCATCCTGCGCTCACGGTAGTAGCGGGCGGTCTCCTCCAGGGTGGGCTTGCGCTTGCCCTCGACCTTGAAGTAAGCGGAGGAGGCGTCGTGCAGGTCGTCGTCCAGGGAGGAGTGCCCCTTGGAGGACACCTCCGCGTGGGTGTGCACGTCGATGGCGACCAGTGCGTCGACGTCCATCACGGGGGGCGGAGCGGGGGTCTCGGCGGTGCTCATCACGCCTCCGGGAACTTGGGGGCCGGGATGCCGACCGTCTGGAGCTCGGCGCCGACCGAGGCGGGGAAGGCGTCGGCCAGGGTCTGCGGGGTCCAGCCGCCGTCGGCGTAGGCCGTGCGGATCTCCTGCGGATGCGACCAGAGTGCCACCTTGTCGCCGCCGATGCCGATGGCCTGGCCGGTGATGCCGCGGGCGGCCTCGGAGGCCAGGAAGGGCACGAGCGCCGCGCAGTCCTCGGGCGTGCCGAAGCCCTCTCCCTTGCGCAGGAAGTCGGGGAACGGCTCGCCGTTCTTCAGGGCCTCGACGTACGGGGCGAACGCGGGGATGGTCTCGGTCATCGCGGTGGCGGCCACCGGGACGATCGCGTTGACGGTGATGTTCGCGCGGCCCAGCTCCATCGACCAGGTGCGGGCGAACGCGGCGATGCCCGCCTTGGCGGCGGCGTAGTTCGTCTGGCCGAAGTTGCCGCGCTGGCCGGCCGGCGAGCCGACGAGGATCAGCGTGCCGCCCTCGCCCTGCTCGCGCATCCGCACCGCGGCGGCGCGGGCGCAGGTGAAGGTGCCCTTGAGGTGGGTGGCGATCACCGCGTCGAAGTCGTCGTCGGTCATCTTCCACAGCACCTTGTCGCGCAGGATGCCCGCGTTGGTGACCAGGACGTCGAGCCGCCCGAACTCCTCCACGGCCCGGTTCACCAGCCGCTCGGCGGCCTCGGTCGTGCCGACCGGGACCACCTCGGCGACGGCCCGGCCGCCCGCCTCGACGAGGGACTTCACGGCCTGCTCGGCGACCGCCTCGTCGACGTCGTTGACCACCACGGCCGCTCCGTGGGCGGCCAGGGCGTGCGCATAGGCGAGGCCGAGGCCCCGGCCGCTGCCGGTGACGACGGCGACCTTGCCGGTGAGATCGATGCTGGGCACGGCGGTGTCCCTTCACATGGGGAGTACGGCCGACCGCGGGGAGGCGGCCGGGCGGCACGAGGGGTACGGCTTCGAGATCGAAGCTAAGAGCAATAATTGTCGTCGTCAATAGTTGTTGTCATCCTGGACGTGCGTCATGCTGAAATCTGTACGACGCACCGCCCCGGGAGGGGACCGACACCAGGGAGCCCGCCATCGCCCGCCAGGACAACGCAGTGAACGCCGCCCCGATCGACGCGGACGAGCCGTGGATGCGCGCGCTGCACGCCGACACGGGCTATCTGCTCTACCGGCTGGGGCTGCGCTCGGGCCAGCTCTTCAACACGTTCCTCCAGGAGTCGGGGCTGCGTCTGCGCCACTACGCGGTGCTGCGTTTCCTCGCCACCGCCGAGGGCGCGCTCCAGCGCGAGCTGAGCACACGGCTGGGCTACGACCCCAGCGCCATCGTCGGACTCGTCGACGACCTGGAGAAGCTGGGCTTCGCCGAGCGCAGGCCGTCCCCCGACGACCGGCGCAGCAGGATCGTCGTCCTCACCGACGACGGCGGCGCGTTCCTGCGCGGCACCGACGAGGCGGGCCTGCGGGTGACGAACGAGCTGCTCGGCCCGCTCGCCCCGGCCGAACGCGACGCGCTGCACACCCTGCTGCAGCGGATCGCCGGGGACGGACTCTCCTGAGGCCGCGGACCCCTCCCCCGCGAGCCGCCGCACCGGACGACCCGAACCCGTCAGAGCGACCCGTCAGAGCGACCCGTCAGACTGACCCCCTCGGACCGCCCCCGTCAGACCGACGCCGTCCGCCCGACCCCGTCAGACCGATGCCGTGAGGAGGGCCCGATGGACCGGCCGGCACCTGCCCGAAGCGCCCGCTCCGCGCCCGACCGCCTGCTGGCCGTGCTGGCGGCGTTCGACCACGCGCATCCCGCGCTGTCCCTCACCGACATCAGCCGTCGCGCCGGCCTGACGCTCAGCACCGCCCACCGGCTGGTCGCCGCGCTGACCGACTGGGGCGCCCTGGAGCGCGACGGGTCGGGCACGTACCACGTGGGGCTGCGGCTGTGGGAGGTCGCGGCGCTCGCGCCGCGCGGCCTGGCGCTGCGGCAGGCGGCACTGCCGTATCTGGAGGACCTGTACGAGGCCACCCACGAGAACGTGCAGTTGGCGGTGCGCGACGGCCACGAGGTCGTCTACACCGAGTGGCTGTCCGGCCGCTCGGCGGTCGGCGTGCACATCCGGGTGGGCGCCCGCTGGCCCCTGCACGTCACCGGCGTCGGGCTCGCCCTGCTGGCGCACGGCAGTCCCGAGTTCCAGGAAGGCTACTGCGCGGGCCCGTTGACGTCCTACACGGCCCACACCCTCACCGATCCCGTCCGGTTGCGCCGGACACTGGCTCAAGTACGGCTCACAGGAGTGGCGGTGAGCAGTCGTCAGGTGACCGACGACGCCCTCTCGGTGGCCGCTCCGGTGCGCGGCCCGGACGGCTCGGTGATCGCCGCCGTCTCGGTCGTGGTCCCCCACGCCGACGCCCAGGTCCCGGTCCTGGCCCCCGCGGTCCGCCTCGCGGCCCGCGGCATCTCCCGAGCGCTCGGCTGGCAGCCGCAGACACGACGGGACTGACGGGCCGCCCGCGCCCGCCCCCGTCCACGCCCGCCGTCCCGCGGTCCGCCCACGCTCCCGGCGTCCGACGGCGCCCCGGCCGCCGCCCACCCTCCCGCGCGCGAATCCCGGTTGTCACCGCCGCGGCCCCCCGCGAGAATGCGCGCCCATGATCGAGACCGGTTCACTCGGCCCGCAGGACCGCGCCGCCTGGGAAGCCCTGGCCCGCGGCTACAAGACCTTCTACCGCACCGAGGTGCCCGACGAGGGCTACGAGACGATGTGGCGACGCCTGCGGGAGGGGACCGAGGTGCATGCGGTCGCCGCCCGGGCGGAGGGACGCCTGGTGGGCATCGCCCACTTCCTGTTCCACGCCACGGCCTGGTCGGCGGACAGCTGCTATCTGCAGGACCTCTACGTCGACGAGGCGGTCCGCGGCCGGGGCGTGGCGCGGGCGTTGATCGAGCGGGTCGCGGTCGCGGCGCGCGAGCGTGGCGCCGCCCGCCTCTACTGGACCACCCAGGAGGGCAACGCCACCGCCCGCGCCTTGTACGACAAGGTGGCGGAGTTTCGCGGGTTCGTCCGCTACGACCACCCGCTCGCGTAGGGCGGAGCACCGGGCCCAGGTGGAGCGCGCTCGGCGACTGCGGTCACCGCGGCGCGCTTTCGCCCGTTTGGGCGCTTCACGCCCTGAACTTCCGGGGCCGCAAAGGAGTTTCTTCGCTTTGACTCTTGACGGCCCTCGGGGCGAAGAGCACATTGGGCGCACTTTGAGAGCGCTCTCAAAGGTTGGGAAAGGCACCCGCGCCATCACTCCGTACCCGAGAGGCCCCCCTCATGAGTGCAACCTCCGGCATCCCCCGACGGCGACGCGCGCTCATCGCCGTGCTCAGCACGCTCGGTCTGGCGGCGGCGGCCGCCGCGGCCGTCACCCTGCCCGCGAACGCCTCCGCGCCCACGCCGCCGTCCGGCTGGACGCAGGTGTTCCTCGACGACTTCAACGGAGCCGCCGGAACCGGCGTGAACACCTCCAACTGGCAGTACAGCACCGGCACTTCGTATCCGGGCGGCCCCGCCAACTGGGGCACGGGCGAGGTCGAGACGATGACCGCCGACACGGCCAACGTCTCGCTCGACGGCAACGGCAACCTGCGCATCACCCCGCTGCGCGACTCCGCCGGCCGCTGGACGTCCGGCCGCATCGAGACCACCCGCACCGACTTCCAGCCCCCGTCCGGCGGCAAGCTGCGCGTCGAGGCACGGATCCAGATGCCGAACGTGACGGGCGCCGCCGCCGAGGGCTACTGGCCCGCGTTCTGGGCGCTCGGCGCGCCGTACCGGGGCAACTACCAGAACTGGCCGGGCGTCGGCGAGCTGGACATCATGGAGAACGTCCAGGGCCTGAACAAGGTGTGGGCGACGATGCACTGCGGCACCAACCCGGGCGGCCCGTGCAACGAGACGACCGGCATCGGCAACTCCGTCGCGTGTCCGAACACGACCTGCCAGTCCGGCTTCCACACCTACAGCATGGAGTGGGACCGCTCGGTGAGCCCCGAGGCGATCCGCTTCTACGTCGACGGCGTGAACTACCACACCGTCACCGCGAACCAGGTCGACGCGACGACGTGGGCCAACGCCACGAACCACGGCTACTTCGTCATCCTGAACGTGGCGATGGGCGGGGCGTTCCCCGACGCCTTCGGCGGAGGTCTGGACGGCGACACCCAGCCGGGCCGTCCGATGACGGTCGACTACGTGCAGGTGCTGCAGGCCGCGGGCCCTGGCGGCGGCGCCACGACTCCCCCGCCGACCGGCAGCCGGGACGCCTACGGCACGATCCAGGCCGAGTCGTACGACAGCCAGTCGGGCACGATCACCGAGTCTGCCTCGGACACCGGCGGCGGGCAGAACATCGGCGCCCTCGCGAACGGCGACTGGGCGCTGTACAAGGGCGTGAAGTTCGGCTCGTCGGCGGCGACCCAGTTCAGCGCACGGGTCGCCGGCGGCGCGGCGGGCGGCGTCAGCGGACTGGTCGAGGTGCGCCTGGACAGCCGCAGCGCCGCCCCCGTCGGCAGCTTCGCGGTCGCCGACACCGGCGGCTGGCAGAGCTGGCGGACGATCCCGGCGAACATCAGCTCCGTCACCGGCACCCACGACGTCTATCTGACCTTCACGAGCGGTCAGCCCGCGGACTTCGTGAACGTCAACTGGTTCACCTTCGGTCACTGACCGACGGCTCGACGACGCCGGGCGGCCGACCTCGCACCGAGGCCGGCCGCCCGGCCGCGTCCTGCCCCGCCCGGACGCCCGCGCGCCCGTCCCGTCGCCGCCATCCCCGGTCCGTCATCCCTGGTCGGCACGGAAGGCCAACGGGGTCTGGCCGGTGTGCAGTTGGAAGAACTTGGAGAAGTTCGCCGGGTCGGGGAAGCCGACCGCCGCGCCCACCCGGCCGGTCGGCAGGTCGGTGTGGGCCAGCAGCCGCTTCGCCTCCAGGACGACCCGCTTGTCGATGAAGCCCTTGGGCGTCTCGCCGGTGGCCGCGCGGACCGCCCGCACCAGGGTGCGCCGTGAGTAGCCGAGGGAGTCGGCGTAGGCGCTGACGCTGTGATTGACGGCGAACTCCTTCTCCACCGCGTCCCGGAACAGCGTGAACGTCGTGTCCGCCTGACGCCGCGTCGCCTCCGCGCCGCTCGCCGCGAGATGTGCGAGCCGCAGCAGGAACGCCGTCAGCGAGTGCCGCAGCACCGCCGTGTGCAGGCTCAGCGGCAGGGTGCCCTCGGCCCCGTCGTCGTACTCGCGCCGCAGATGGGTCAGCGCCGCCCGCAGCCCCGCGAGCTGCGCCTCGTCCGGATGCAGCAGCGGCGGCAGGTCGTAGCGGTAGAGGCCGGTCGCCTCGACGGTGGCGCGCGGAAGGAAGCCGGGCTGCATGGTGAGGGCGGTTCCGCGGTACTCGCTCGACTTCGAGAAGCGGTGGACCTGGCCCGGGCGGATCCACAGCACGTCGCCCGCCGCCGCCTCGTGCCGGGTGAAGTCGATCATGTGGTGGACGGGACCGGCGTCGAACAGCATCACGACGTGGAAGTCGATGCGGTGCACGCGGTCCGGCGGGGCATCCGTGTGCCAGGAGCGGCCGCCGTGCGCGGGCCCCATCGGGCCCACCTGCATGCCGACGCCGCCGACGCTGTGCTCGACCGGGAAGGGAAAGGTTCTGATGCCGCCTTCGGCGCCGCCTCGGGTAGGTGTGTCCGCCATGTCCTGCTCGCGCCGCCCAGTTGCCGTCCCGGGGTCTCATCTGTCGCCCGGGGGTGTCCCACTTTCACCACAGCCTGACACAGGGAGACCTACCCGCCGAAAAGTCAGACTTTTAAGTTTGAACACGTCAGAGCCGCTGACCGGCTCCCATCGAGGATTTCCTGAAGATGAGCACCCAGACACCGAACGACTTCGCGTCGACCGACGCCGACCGGCGCGCCGTCGACACCGCACGGCTCCTGGCTGTCGACGCCGTCCAGCAGGCGGGCAACGGGCATTCCGGCACCGCCATGGGTCTGGCTCCCGTCGCCTACACGATCTTTCAGAAGGTGATGCGGCACGACCCGGCGGATCCGGAGTGGACCGGGCGCGACCGGTTCGTGCCGTCCCCGGGCCACACCTCGCTGACCCTCTGCACCCAGCTCTTCCTGGCCGGCTACGAGCTGGACCTGGCGGACCTGAAGCGGTTTCGCACGCACGGCTCGAAGACGCCCGGCCACCCCGAGTACGGGCGCACCGCCGGCGTCGAGACGACCACCGGTCCGCTCGGCCAGGGCGTCGCCGACGCCGTCGGCACGGCGATGGCCGCGCGTTGAACGTGGTCCGCCCCGCCGACGCCAACGAGACCGCCGTCGCCTGGGCCGAGATCCTGCGGCGGCACGCGACCCGGCCCGCCCCGCACGGCCTCGCCCTCTCCCGTCAGAGCCTGCCGACGTACCCGCCGAACCCGGACGCGGCCAGGGGCGGGTACGTGCTCCTGGACTCCGCCTCGGACGTGCCGGACGTGGTGCTCATCGCCACCGGCTCCGAGGTGCAGCAGGCCGTCGGCGCGCGCGAGGCGCTGCGGGCCGAGGGGATCGACGCCCGGGTCGTCTCGATGCCGTCCGTGGAGTGGTTCGAGGAGCAGCCCCGGGAGTACCGCGACCGTGTGCTTCCGCCGTCGGTGCGGGCCCGGGTCGCCGTCGAGGCGGGCATCGGCCTGACCTGGCGCCGGTCCGTGGGCGACGCGGGACGCATCGTCTCCCTCGAGCACTTCGGCGCCTCCGCCGACGCCGGGACCCTGTTCGCCGAGTACGGCCTCACCGCCGAGAACGTCGCCGCCGCGGCCCGGGAATCCGTGGCCGCCGCACGCGGTTGACCGGAACGCCAGAAAGAAGATGATCACAGTGACCGAAGCGACCGCGACCGCGGAAGCACTCAGGCGCGTGACGGGCGACCGCCGAAGAGAGGCGGCCCGGGCCCGGACGGGGCGGCGGCCTTCGCTGTGGGCGTCCGCCGGTGTGAAGGATCCCGCTGACCGGGACACCCTGTATGTGGACGGCACGGCGGCGCCGGGCACGGTCGACGCCATGGCCGCAACCGCGCCGGACGCCCTCGCCGCCGACCACGGCGAGGTCACCGGCGACACGGTCGCCGGCACGCGCGCCCGGACGGCCGCCGGCCTCGCCGCTCCGGAGCCGCCGGGCGTCCTCCGCGACGAGGGGGTCACCCGGACGGCGCACGAGGGCGTCGCCGGATTCGAGGCGGCGCGGCAGGACCTTCCGGACGCGGTCACGAAGTCGACGATGAGCAAGGGAGTTGACGCGGAATGAGCAGCAGCAGTCTCGGCGCGGCCTGGGAGAACCCCTTGAGGGACCCCCGCGACCGGCGCCTGCCCCGCATCGCGGGCCCCTCCGGCCTCGTCATCTTCGGGGTGACGGGCGACCTGTCCCGCAAGAAGCTGATGCCGGCGGTGTACGACCTCGCCAACCGCGGGCTGCTCCCGCCGGGCTTCTCCCTCGTGGGCTTCGCCCGCCGCGACTGGGAGGACGAGGACTTCGCGCAGATCGTCCACGACGCGGTGCGCGAGCACGCCCGCACGCCGTTTCGCGAGGAGGTATGGCAGCAGCTCGCCGAGGGCATGCGGTTCATCCCCGGCGACTTCGACGACGACACGGCGTTCAAGCAGCTCAAGACGGCCGTGGAGGAGCTGGACGCGTCCCGGGGCACCGGCGGCAACTTCGCCTTCTACCTCTCCGTCCCGCCGAAGTTCTTCCCCAAGGTCGTCGAGCAGCTCAAGAAGCACGGGCTGGCGAAGGCCCCGGAGGGCTCCTGGCGGCGCGCGGTCATCGAGAAGCCGTTCGGCCACGACCTGGTGAGCGCCCAGCAGCTCAACGCGGTGGTGCACGACGTGTTCGAACCCGACCAGGTCTTCCGCATCGACCACTACCTCGGCAAGGAGACCGTCCAGAACATCCTGGCGCTGCGCTTCGCCAACACCATGTTCGAGCCGATCTG